>JAYTWP010000065.1:0-3813 GCA_043743395.1 Actinomycetota bacterium
GAGAATTGTCTGTGGGGGGCAACGCTTCGATCACCACACCCGTCGGCGCGCATTGTCAGTATCGACCTGTCGGCGGCGTTTAAGATCGCCGGTGTCGAGGCGATCATCACGGCCGCCGATGTTCCGGGTCAGACCACCTACGGGCTGATCAGCCAGGACCAGCCCGTGTTCGCAGGCGACGTCGTTCGGTACGTAGGCGAGCCAGTGGCCGCCGTCGCTGCCGATCACCCCGAGACATGCCGCCGCGCGCTGGAAGCAATCGTGGTGGTGTACGACGTGATGAAACCACTAATCGATCCCGAGCGTGCGCTCGATGGTTCGCACCCCGCGATTCACCCGGATGGCAACGTGATTCGCCACCAACGAATTGTGTGCGGTGACGTACACGCAGTTGGCGATGTTGTCGTTGAGGGCACGTACGAAACCGGCATGCAAGACCAAGCGTTCCTGGGCCTCGAAGCGGCTCTTGCCCAACCCGATCACGATGGCGGCGGCGTCGACCTACAGGTAGCGACGCAGTGGTTGCACGAGGACCAAAAGCAGATCGCCGCGTGCCTCGGAGTCTCGCCAGACAGGGTGAGGCTCACGCTCGGGGGAGTAGGCGGCGCGTTTGGTGCCCGCGAAGACATCAGCTTGCAGGTTCATACGTGCCTGCTTGCGTTGCGAACCGGCAGACCGGTGCGCATGCACTACGGACGTGAGGAGAGCTTTCTCGGTCACGTCCACCGCCACCCGACCCGCATCTGGATGCGTCACCACGCCAAGAGCGACGGCACCCTCGTCAAGGTCGAGGCGCGGATGGTGTTCGACGGCGGTGCATATGCCTCTACGTCGTCGGCAGTGTTGATCAATGCCGTCACGCATGCGCAGGGTCCATACCGGTGCCCGAACGCGATCGTCAATGGCTACGCGGTGCGTACTAACAACTTGCCGTGCGGCGCGATGCGCGGATTCGGTGTTGTGCAGGCCTGCTTCTCGCATGAGAGTCAGATGGACAAACTCGCAGCCGCCTGCGGGCTCGACCCCGTTGAGATTCGGCTGCGCAATGCGATGGTCACCGGCGACAAGTTGATTACCGGGCAGGTCATCGACAATGTTGCACCCGTCGCTCGCTGCATCCGTGAAACCGCGGGGCTGCCGCTGCCCGATGTACCCGTTGGTGGACACGACAACGACCCGATGCGCCTACCCGGTGGTGCGGGCCGTACCGCTGATGCTTCGCACATCGTGCGTGGCATCGGGTTTGCGGTTGGCATCAAGAATCTCATGTACAGCGAGGGCTTCGACGATTACTCGACGGCGAGGTGTCGCCTCACCGATGGCGTGGTCGCGCTGAAGTTTGCGACGAGTGAAGTCGGACAGGGTTTCGTCACCATTGCCGAACAGATCGCGCGCACGGTGCTTGGCCTCGATGCGGTGGTGATCGACCCGATCGACACCGACATCGGCTCATCCGGATCTACGTCGGCGTCACGCCAGACATGGATGAGCGGTGGGGCAGTGAACGCTGCGTGCATAAAAGTACGTGACCTTTTGCTGGACCACGTTGCGGCCGCACATTCGCTCGACCCTGGCGCGCTGACCATCGATGGCGCTGACATCGTGGATTCCGCTGGCGTACTGCGGATTCCGGTGCTTCAGGCCGCCGCCGGACTCTCGTTCGATGAGACAGCCGAGTATCACCACAAGCCCACCGAAGACCTCGACGAGAACGGCCAAGGCAACTGTCATACGGCATTCGCTTTCGTCGCTCATCGCGCGGTCGTTGACGTTGACCCCGACTTAGGACTGGTCAAAGTCATTCAGATCGCGACGGCCCAAGATGTCGGCCGCGCCTTGAATCCGCTGAGCGTGCTGGGTCAGATAGAGGGCGGTATCGCGCAGGGGCTGGGCCTTGCCGTGATGGAAGAGATCATCATGACCGATGGGCGCGTCCGCAATCCCAGCTTCACTGACTACCTGTTGCCGACGTTCCTCGATATGCCCGACGTCGTCGTGTCGCTGGTGGAAGAACCAGACCCAATTGCGCCGCTGGGGGCAAAGGGCGTGGGTGAACCACCGACAATCTCGAGTACCCCAGCCATCGTTGCGGCCATCCGTGACGCGATCGGCAAGCCGCTCAACCGTGTGCCTGTGCGGCCGTCAGACATCATTGGGCTACACGGTTCGGGCAGCATCTGACGGCGGTAGCAGCCATCGGTTAGGTTGGCCAGCAACTCAACAAGAGATCACACGACAGGGGTGTTAAACGTGCAATCCGAGCGCGAAGTCATGACATGGGAGATGTTCGGACAGGCATCTCGCGACCTTGCGCAGATGGTGGCCGACGACGGGTACGAACCAGACATGATCCTGTCAATTGCGCGCGGTGGGCTGCTCATCGGCGGTGCACTCGGCTACGCGTTGTCGGTCAAGAACGTGTACACGATGAACGTCGAGTTTTACACGGGCGTCGATGAGCGGCTCGAGGTGCCACGGATTCTTCCGCCCGCACCCGACTTCGTCGACGTGTCCGACGCGCGCATTCTCATTGCCGACGACGTTGCCGATACCGGCCATACGTTGCGCAGCGTTCAGGACTTCTGCGAAGGCAAGGTTGCCGAGGTGCGTTGTGCCGTTTTGTACGAGAAGTCACACTCGGTTGTGCATTGCCAGTACGTGTGGAAGCCCACCGATCAGTGGATCAACTTCCCCTGGAGCGACAAAGACCCGGTCGCTCGCCGCGACTGGTCTGTACGCGACGCCTGACCGCGGCGGTCATCGATCGCGCAGCACGACCATCGCCGCGTTGCGGCCGCTGGCGCCCCACACGCCCGCACCCGGAAACGTGGCGGCTCCAGTGATGTACAGGCCGTTCACTTCTGTCTCATAGCGAGTCAGTTCGGGGTTCTTGTTGTGCAGCGCGGCGAGCGGTCCGCCAGCGAAGCTGGTGGCATGACCCTGCGGGAGATGGAACTCGGACTCGTAGGTCGCTGGGGTCATCACCCGCCATTGCTCGATGGATGCAAGAAACGGGTCCTCGACCAGCGAGGCGTACTGCTTCATCCAACGCAATGGTTCGTCTTTGTCGGACCACCCCTGTGTGAAGTTGTACGGCGTGTAAATGGCCTCGAGGCTGAGCACGTGTTTGCCTGCGGGTGCCATTGTGGGGTCGAGCACCGTGGGCACATTCACGAGAAGCCCCGGTTTGCGCAGGATCTCACCCCGCTCCATGAGTTCGTAACCGCGGTGCATGTCGGCGAGCGAGGGCGCGACGGCAGCAGTACACGCAGCCGCGTCGACACCAAGCCGATCAAACACCGAGGGATCGAGACTTCGGTATCGCGGTGCGGCGGACATCACTGCATCCACCTTGCTCTCGTAACCCTGGCTGTGCGGGATGGTCTTCCAGCGTGAGATCAGCTCGTTCGCCTGCGCTGGCGGGTTGGTGAGCCATTCGACAAAGGTCCGATGTGGGTCGCACGCCGAGACCACGACACCTGAACGAATCTCGGTGCCATCGGCAAGCACGACGCCGATCACCCCGGTCTGGTCACACATGATCGACGACACAGGGCTCAACAGCTTGAGCTGGCCGCCATACGACTGGAACGCGGCGAGGAGCGCATCGGGCACCGCGCCGCTGCCACCCACCGGCCGACCAACGGTGGCGACATGGCGAAGTGCGTACGTCAGAGCTCCGAGACCAGAGCCTGCGAACTCGGGAGATATACCCCAGACCATCGGACCCACCAGCAGACCCGGTGCCCGCAAGGCTTCGGTCGCGAAGAAACTGCGCATCACGTCTGCCGCACTACGCCGGCTCCAACGAAA
>JAYTWP010000066.1:0-35783 GCA_043743395.1 Actinomycetota bacterium
GTCTTTCCCGGAGCGATGAGCGGCGACTTCGAGTCCGTCTGGAAAGATGCATCTGCAACAAAGCCATTGCTGGCGTTGATGGCTCGGCCGAGGAACTGCATATTCAGCAGCCCCTGCTGCATCCGGTCTGCCTGCTGCCTGAAGTTGCTCATGTCACCAAGGATCCCTGTGAGGTTTCCGATGTCTTCAGTGGACATACCGATCCAATCGCTGCCGCAGATCGACAGCAGGCCCTGAGCCACAACTGCGCGCAGCGCATTGACCTCCTGGCGCGAGCCAAGGAGTCCGTGCCCGTAGACAACGACGGGCGTCGGTGATTTGGGATTCGTCGGAACGAGGCACAGGAATGGTGCTTCGAAGTCCGGTGTTGCGACATTCCTCACCGGAAGCCCGTCGGTACCGAGTTCGAACGTGGAACCCGGCGCACCGACGCCCGTGAGGTAGTTCGGCACCGCAAGAGTTCCGTCGATCTTGCGGACCCCGCCATCGTCGGCATGCGACGCCACCGTGAACACGGGCGCCTTCGCACCGACCGAGGCGTAGGCATCGTCGCGTATGTGGCGCAGGCGCCCGGACAAGCTCTCGGCGCTGGCGATGGTGAAATCCCACGCCATGTACAGCCCTGCCTTGTCGACCCCCGCCGCTACTGCCTCGCTCACCACGTTCGCCAAGTGATCGGCGCGACCAGGTGTGGTTGTATCCGTGAGCGCGCCTGTGAAGGAACTCGGAGCGGTCAGTGCACCGCCCGAGGACGTGAGGTGCTGCAACGCGACCACATAGCGATGCCCTTCCAGCAGAGCCGTTGCCGGATGCACCATAAGCAGTCGTTGGTCATCGTGTACAGCATGGGCGTCGAGTTCGGCCCAGTATGGCCATCGAGTGCCGGTGGTCGCATCAATCAAAACAATCGGTGCGGTCGGGTCGAGCGACTTGCCGATCGCGGTGCTCGCCGCAATGCCTGTTCGATCGAGGTCGATGTCCGGTACATGAACGAGGATCGCTGAACCGGGTGAAAATCCGTCGGCACGGTTCTGGTCCGTCACGTCGATCACCTTGCCCGAGGCATTCTTGGGCGGTGCGTCGGATGCAAGGGCGAGGCGACGACCAGTGGCTGTCGTGCTATCGGCCCTTGTGAACGCATCGTTCGGCCATGGCAGCAGGCAGGCGCTCGGGTCAATCGGATCGCAGGGGAGGGGATCAGGTGCAGGTGCAGGTGCAGCAATGGATGAATCGGGGCCTGCGCTGGTGAGTGGAGCCGACGATGCGCTCACATCAGGCGCCGTGGTCGCTGCTGCCTTGCCAGAGTTGCTCGAGCACGCGCCGAGCAGCAGACCGATGGCGACAATGAGTGTGGAACCCGTCCGAGACATGGACTGACTCTGTCATATCTGTGGTGATCTCATCCGCGTGGACTGCGCAACGATGGGCTACCATACGAACTTGTGTTCGTGATGCGCTCGCCGGACGAGCCCCTTGTCGTGCTTGGAATCGACCCCGGCCTGACCCGTTGTGGGTATGCCGCCGTGCAGGCCAATGGGCCGGGAGCAGCTATTGCGCTCAGCCTCGGCGTGATCAAGACACCGCCACACGATCCCTTGCCGAAGCGGCTTGCCGAACTACGGGCCGAGTTTGCGGCCCTGATGAACGAGTTCAGACCGCATGTGGTCGCCGTCGAGCAAGTGTTTTTCCAGAACAACGTGCGTACCGCCATGAGCGTGGGGCAGGCAAGCGGCCTTGCCCTCGCCGAAGCCTGGGCCTGCGGATGTGAGGTCGTGCAATACACACCCAACCAGGTCAAAGGCGCTGTCGCCGGGTGGGGTGCGGCCGACAAAGCACAGGTCCAAAAAATGGTGCAGGCGCGCCTCGGTTTGGTGGCGATCCCCAAACCGGCCGACGCTGCCGACGCGGCTGCACTTGCGCTGTGCCACCTCGCGATGGCACCTCTGCGGCGCCGCGTGCAAGAAGCCACCGGAGGCGGGCGATGATCGGATCACTGCGCGGTGCGGTACTCGAGCGCGGCGCAGATACCGAGGTGTTGCTCGAAGTCGGCGGGGTTGGCTACCTCGTCACAGTTGCCCCGCGGACACTTGCTGAACTCGAGCCTGGCGCGAACGTGTTCTTGCATGTGCACCACCACATTCGTGAAGACACGCAGACGTTGTACGGATTCTTGCGTCGCGAAGAACGCGCCACCTTTCAAGTCCTGATCGCGACGCATGGGGTTGGACCTGCGCTTGCGATGGCGATTCTCGGCACACACTCGCCGTCGGCGCTCGTCGACATCGTCACCAGCGCCGACAACGCGTCGCTGTGCATGGTGCCAGGCGTCGGCAAGAAGACCGCCGAGCGACTTCTGATCGAACTGAAGAACCGCCTCAATCTGCCGATGCTCGATCCAGTGGGTGCGGGCGTCTCGGCCGGTGCCGGTTCCGTGCTCGGCGATGTCCGCGAAGCGCTGTACGGCCTCGGGTACGCCCCGGAGGAAGTTCGCGACGCTTTACGCGAGATCGCTACGGGCGACGACCCTTCGGTGTTGCTGCGTGAGGCACTGCAGTTGTTGGGGGCTCGTCGTGCGTGAGGAGTTCTTGGATCCAGGGGTGAACAACGAAGTCGAGGAGACCGACGAGATCGGCCTGCGCCCGCGCAGACTTTCTGACTTCGTTGGCCAACGTGAACTCAAAGAGCACCTTGCCATCGTCATCGAGGCTGCCCGCCGGCGCAGCCAGCCCATCGATCACCTGTTGTTGGCGGGTCCCCCTGGCCTTGGAAAGACGACGATGGCGGGCATTGTCGCCGCAGAGATGGGCGTCCATCTGCACATCACGTCGGGTCCGACGCTCGAGCGGGCAGGCGATCTTGCCGCGATACTCACCAAACTTGGTGAGGGCGACGTGTTGTTCATCGACGAGATCCACCGCCTGTCTCGCGCCGTCGAGGAAATCCTGTATCCCGCGCTGGAGGATTTTCAGCTCGATATTGTCGTGGGCAAGGGTCCTGCAGCATCTTCAATCCGACTCCCGCTGCCACCGTTCACGCTGGTGGGCGCCACCACGCGCACGGGCATGATCACTGGCCCTCTGCGCGACCGGTTTGGGCTCGTGGCCCGGCTCGACTTTTATCACGAGGACGAACTCGAGTCGATCGTGCGCCGCACAGCGAGCATCCTCGATGTCAGCATCACCGACCAAGGTGCCTGGGAGATTGCTCGCCGTAGCCGCGGTACGCCACGCATCGCCAACCGGCTGCTGCGCAGAGTCCGCGACTTTGCCGAAGTCCGCAGTGACGGTTCGATCAACGAAGACACGGCTCGGGCCGGGCTTGCTGTTTTCGGCGTTGACCAACGCGGGCTCGACAAAGTGGACCGGGCGATTCTCACCGCCATCTGTGTGCAGTTCAGCGGTGGTCCTGTTGGTCTGTCAACAGTTGCGATCAGCGTTGGCGAACAAACCGAGACGGTCGAAGACGTGTACGAGCCGTTTCTGATCCAGCAGGGTCTACTTGCTCGTACGCCGCGGGGCCGTATCGCGATGCCCGCCGCATGGCATCACCTCGGGCTCGAACCACCGACTACGGGCGATCCTCGGTCGAACCTGTTCAGCTAAGCGAACTGGTTCAACTCGCCGGGAGATACAGGCCAAGGAACGCCATCGTCTTGGCCCAAGCCGCCTTGGCCGCGTTCTCGTTGTAGAACATTTCCGATTCGTGGTTGTCGAAGGCATGGCCCGCATTCTCGACGTTGAGCACAAAGCCTTCGCGACCAGCAATTGCCGCACCAATGGCGTCGACACCTTCGTTGGGGATGAATGCATCGGCATTCCCGAAATGAAACATCGTGGGGCACGACACTTGGTCCAGCATGCCCAACATCGAGGGCACACCAGATCCGTAATAGCTGATGCAGCAGCTCGGCGAAGCTGCCGCCGCCACAGCAAATGCCAATGTGCCGCCGAGGCAATACCCCAAGACGGCGGGTGGACGTGCTCCACTGGCGAGATGGTCGAGGTGACCGAGCGCCGCAACGCAATCGCCGATCGCTGTTGGAAAGTCGAGTTGCTGCACCTTCTCCATCGAGGCGCCAAGGCCCGCCTCGGAGTGATCTGACTCCCAGTTCGGTGCGAATCGCCAGAACACGTCGGGAGCGCCCACCACGTAGCCTGCGTCGGCGAGTCGTTCACCAACTGCACGGATATACGGCCCGACGCCGAAGATCTCTTGGATGAGCAACACTGCCGCAGTTCCACCAGCGTCGGGGGTCCATACGTGCATGTCCATGCTGCCGGCTTCACCGCAGGCAACCTTGTCGGTTCGAAGTGTCGTCATCGCTTCATCGTGTCACATGAGTGACCGTCCGTATCGAGGTCAGCCCTGTGCCCGTAGCCTGAACCCTCGTGCGCCTCGCCGACTTTGATTACGAACTCCCACAGCAGCGAATCGCGCAAACGCCCGCCGAGCCTCGTGACTCGGCACGTCTGCTGGTCGATCGCGGATCTGCGTCACCGCTGCACGCTCATGTATCGGATCTCGCCGAGTTCCTGCGGCCCGGCGACCTGATAGTGGTCAACGACTCCAAAGTCATCCCTGCGCGCCTTCGCTTGCAGAGAGACAGCGGTGGCGCCGCCGAGGTCCTCCTGCTCGAGCCGGTGGCGAGCGCCGAGGGAGATCGTCGCGTGTGGGAAGCATTGGTGCGTCCAGGCAAGAAGCTGCGTGTGGGGGAGCGGCTCATCACCGCCGACGGTACGCCGTTGGTCGAGATCGGCTCACGGACGGCTTTGGGCGACACCTTCTACGTCACGATCATCGGCGAGGGCGACGTGCTTGAACTTCTCAATGAGCATGGCGACATGCCATTGCCGCCCTACATCACCACACCGTTGGCCAAGCAGGATCGCTATCAGACCGTTTACGCCAGCGAGCCGGGTTCCGCCGCCGCTCCAACGGCGGGCCTGCACTTCACGACCTCGCTGCTTTCGTCGATGCAGTCGATCGGAGTCGAAGTGGCTCGTGTCGAGCTTGTCGTTGGCCTCGACACGTTCCAGCCGATGAGCGTCGAGGACCCACGTGACCATCCAATTCACAGCGAGCGCTACCGCGTCAGCGCTGACGTGCTCGAGCACTGCCGGCAGGCAACCCGCGTCGTCGCGATCGGTACGACAGCGACCCGTGCGCTTGAATCAGCGGCAACGTTTGGAGAGTTGGAGGGCCGAACCCGGCTGTTCATCCATCGCGGCTACGACTGGAAACTCGTTGATCTGATGCTCACCAACTTTCACTTGCCCAAGACCACTCTGTTACTGATGATTGACGCGTTCATCGGTGAACGATGGCGCCGGCTCTATTCGGAAGCACTCGACCACGACTACCGCTTCTTGTCGTTCGGCGACGCGATGTTGCTCGACAGGAGTTTGTGATGCACCCGGTTCGTTTCGAACTACTGGCCCAGGACGGCTCGGCGCGGTCCGGGATCGGTCACACTGCTCGCGGTCAGTACCGGACACCGTGCTTCATGCCTGTAGGTACTCGAGGCGCCATCAAGTACCTGTCTGCCGCCGACTATGAGCGACTCGGCGCCGAGATCGTGTTGGGCAACACGTATCACCTGATGCTCCGTCCCGGTGCCGAACACGTCGCTGCGCTCGGCGGGCTCGGCAAGTTCGCCGGATGGAACGGACTCACGCTCACGGATTCAGGGGGCTTTCAGATTTTCTCGCTCGAGCCCAAGGTTGATGACGACGGCGCAACCTTTCGCAGCACATACGACGGATCATCCCATCGATTTACCCCAGAGACCGCAGTGGCGACACAGGAACTACTCGGCGCCGACATCCAGATGGTGCTCGACGTCTGCGCGCCATTGCCTTCGCCGCCAGACGTGATCAGGCTGGCGCTCGATCGCACCAGCGCCTGGGCCACACGTGCCCGGCGAGCGCATCAACGCGCGGACCAATCGCTCTTCGGCATCGTGCAAGGCGGGCTTGACCTCGTGTTGCGTGTTGAATCGGCGCAACGGACGACCGAGTTGGATTTCGACGGCTACGGCATCGGGGGATTGAGCGTGGGGGAGACGCGTGCGGAGATGCTGCCCGCCCTCGCCGCTGCCATCGAGCACCTGCCTGTCGATCGACCGCGATATCTCATGGGCGTTGGGGATCCCGCATCGATTGTCGAAGCTGTTGGATTCGGTGTCGATCAGTTCGACTGCGTCATGCAGACACGGCTCGGTCGCCACGGCACAGCGCTCACACAGACCGGCAAGCTGCACGTGAAGAACGCACGGCACGCATTGTCACAGGACCCCATTGATGCTGACTGTGCGTGCGAGGTGTGCGCCCGCCATTCATTGGGCTACATCCGTCACCTCTTCCAGGTTGGCGAACCAACAGGCCCCCGGCTCGTGAGCATCCACAACGTCTCATGGACGCTGCAACTGATGAACAGCATGCGAGCCGCCATCGCGGCCGGCACCTTCGCACGTCTGCAGCAAGAAATCCTGGCTGTGTGGGGATGAGACGCCCCAAAGGGCCAGCAATTGTGAGGGCTGGAATGCACCCGAATTGTGTCATGGCCTGACTAGGCTGTCTCGCTGGCCCGGCCCCCTGCCGGAGCATGAATCATTTTGGACGTCGTGATGCCTCATCCCCTTATTCTTGAAGCGACCAATTCTGGCGGAAGTGCAGTGAGCCTGCTCATTCTGCCGCTGATGATGGTCGGCATGTACTTCCTGCTCATCCGCCCGCAGCGACGCCGGATGAAGGAGCAGAACTCGATGCAGTCGAGCCTCGGGGAGGGCGACGAGATCATCACGACGTCGGGGATGTATGGCTTCATCACAGGCTTCGACGGCGACATCGTCTGGCTCGAGATCGACGACACCATCCAGATTCGCGTCGCCCGTGCGGCGATCCAGCGCAAGGTCGACACGTCAGGCAGCGCACCTTCCGAGGCCGCGAAGGCACGTTCAGCCAGCAATGACAACGATGCCGACGACGACAAGTCCGAGAAGTAATGCGTCGTAAACTCGTCTATTCGCTGCTCGCGGTCGTGATTCTGGGCATCGGGCTGCTCACGATCACCCTCGCCGCGGGCTACAAGCCGGCGCTCGGTTTGGACCTGCGCGGCGGCATCTCGGTAACGCTTCGACCCGTGACCGGTCAGCAGTACGACAAGTCGAGCCTCGATCTCGCCGTCGAGCGGATCCGCGAGCGAGTCGACAGCTTCGGCGTGGGTGAGCCCGAGATTCTCCGCCAGGACAACGCCATCGTCGTCAACTTGCCAGGCGTCAACGACCAGCAGCAGGCCCTCGACCTCGTCAATGTCACCGGCAAGGTCTACCTTCGTCCGGTGCTGGCGTGCGCCTCACCGACGCCATCCACCCCGGTGACATCTATCGTCAGTACGGCGACAACCACCGTCGGCTCTTCCACGGTGATCACGCTTACACCGCCCACCACCGGTGCTGCGGTTTCACCGGGGAGCACCGTCACCACGGGCTCGCCAGGCCCATCACGACGAGTCAACACTGTGCCTCCAACCACCGATCCCTCGGCCACGACAACGGTTGCGGCACCCACTTCAGGGTCGTCGGCAGGCACGTCCACCACCAACGCATCAGCCACCTCAGTGCCCGCGGGTTCAGGCGGTGCGACCACCACGACGGGCCTTCCGTTCTCGGACCCCACACAAACCCAGATCTTGCCCACCCGCGATGGCGGACGGTGCCAGGTTGGGCCATCTGGCGGAACGGGTGAAGTCTTCGTTCGCGACTCAGCGCTGCCGCGCATCATCGGCGGCGGATGGGGCGTCACGGTCGACCTGAAGACCGGCGGCTCGGGTGAAGGCGTCTGGAACGCCCTCGCCAAAGAGTGCTTCAACGGCACCGCCACGTGTCCTTCGAAGCAGTTGGCGATCGAACTCGACGGACAAATACAGTCCGCTCCCACGGTGCAGGCTGAGCAATTCACCGGCAGCGTGCAGATCACCGGAAGGTTCACGAAGGCCGAAGCAACCAAGCTGGCCCAGGTCATGAACTCGGGTGCCCTTCCCATCACACTCCAGGCCGAGGCCGTGCAGACCGTTTCGGCCACGCTTGGCAAGGACTCGCTGAGGGCAGCGCTCATCGCTGGTGCCATTGGCATTGCCTTGGTGCTGCTCTTCATGTTTGCGTACTACCGTCGGCTCGCTCTTGTCGTCGTCGTCGGACTGTGCATCTCCGGTGCGCTCATCTACAGCATCACGTCGTTCATTTCCCGGTTCTACAACGGTGTGTTGTCACTCGCCGGTGTTGCCGGTCTGATCGTGTCGATCGGCGTGACGATCGACTCATATGTCGTGTTCTTCGAGCGGCTCAAAGACGAAATCCGAGCCGGACGATCCTTGCGAAACTCTGCTCAGCGTGGGTTCAAGGCCGCATTCCACACCATCTTGGTGGCCGACTCCGTGTCACTCATCGGCGCCGCTGTGCTGTGGTACCTGTCCGTTGGAGCCGTACGAGGATTCGCCTTCTATCTCGGCCTCTCCACGATGGTCGATGTGTTCGTCGCCTACTTCTTCACTCGCCCAGCAGTACTGCTCCTCGCACGCACTAAATACATGAGCGGCAAGACGATCATGGGCATGGAAACTTCTATCGACGGTACCCAGGCCTTAGGAGCAACGTCGTGAGCGAAGTCATGGACACTGAGACCGATACACAGATCCCCGACGCCCCCGCACGACGCGGTTGGCGCGGCCGGCTCTATCACGGTGAGACCCGCATCGACTTCATGGGTCGCAAGTGGTGGGGCATCGGCCTCTCGGGTGCCCTCATCCTCATCACTATTATCTCGTTGGTCGCGCAGGGCCTCAACCTTGGGCTCGACTTCGAGGGTGGCGTGCAATGGGAAGTCCCATCGGCGAACCTCACCGATGCGCAGGCGCGCAGTGTGCTCTCGTCGAACGGTATTACGACAACCGACGCAAAGATCGTCACCGTCTCGGCCAGTGGGCAAGCGCGACTTCGCATTCAAACACCCGAGCAAAAGCCTGAGGTTCGCCAGAAGGTCAGTGAAGACCTGGCGAAGGCCGCGAAGGTGAACATCAAAGACATCAGCACCAACTCCGTGACGGCGGCGTGGGGCACTGAGATCACCAAGAAGGCAGTACGTGCCTTGGTGGTGTTCATCATTCTCGTGGCGTTGTTCATCGCGTGGCGCTTCGAATGGTCGATGGCACTCAGCGCCATCTCCGCAATGCTTCACGACGTTCTGATCAGCGTTGGAATCTATTCAGTACTGCAGCTCGAGGTGACGCCAGCCACCGTGATCGCCTTTCTCACAATCCTCGGATTCTCGCTGTACGACACAATCGTGGTGTTCGACAAGGTCGATGAGAACACGGCCCGATTCGCAGGGGCGAGGTTGCCGTACGACGACGTCATCAACGTGTCGATGAATCAGGTGCTGATGCGCTCGCTCAATACCAGCGCAGCCGCCGTGCTACCGGTGATGTCGTTGCTCGTGGTGGGTGCCGGCATTTTGGGCGCCATCTCGCTGCGTGAGTTCGCGCTGGCGCTCTTTGTCGGTCTGATTACCGGTTCGTACTCGTCCATCTTCATCGCCTCGCCGTTGCTGGCGTGGCTCAAGGGCAAGACGCCGAAGTACCGCTCGCTGAAGGCGCCACGTGCCATCGGTATCGACCTCGAACGCCTCGTCATGGGCGGGTCGCCCGCAGCCCGACGCGAAGCCCAACGGTTACGCGGCTCGTCCCAAGGCGACACCGTGCGCGCAGCGGCAATCGCGATCGCCACCCCAGAGGTCGTGCTCTCGCATCCGCCTCGACCGCGCAAGAAGAAGCGCCGCTGACGCTGAACCATACGAGCGGGAGCGTTGTTTGGTTCGCTAGCCTGCACTTATGACTGCCGACGCTCACCTGATCGACTCTGACTGGCTGCGCGGTCTGGTACGCGAGATTCCCGACTACCCCAAGGACGGGGTCGTGTTCCGCGACATCACACCGTTACTCGGCAACGCTCAGGGTTTCCATCGCGCGATCAACGGCCTTGTCGAACGGTTCGAGCATCTCCCGGTCGACCGGGTACTGGGTATGGAGGCACGCGGCTTCATCATCGCAGCGCCGGTGGCGTTCACTATCGGCGCTGGCTTCGTGCCCGTGCGCAAGTCAGGAAAGCTGCCATGGGCGGTGGTGCGCGAGGAATATAGCCTTGAGTACGGCACGGACAAGCTCGAGATCCACCGCGACGCAATTCATCCCGGTGAGCGCATCCTTGTGATCGATGACGTGCTCGCCACTGGTGGCACCGCCGCGGCAACATGCCGATTGGTCGAAGCGCTCGGTGGTGTGGTTGTCGGGCTTGGTTTTCTGATCGAGATCGGCGCGCTCGGTGGTCGTGCACTCCTTGGGTCGCGGTTGGTCGAGAGCTTGGCGGTCTACTAAGCAATGGGCACGGTTGATCGAGTGTTGCCGTGGCGTCGGCAGCACCAGCCAACCAACGACGCCCTTGTTCCTGTATTGGCCGCCTATCGCAAGCGCCATCCCAAAGCCAGTGTCACGATGATCAATCGCGCGTTCGACATGGCGAGCGAGGCGCACCGCTATCAAACTCGCAGCAGCGGCGAGAGTTACATCAATCATCCGCTCGCAGTGGCACGCATCGTTGCCGACATCGGACTCGACGACATTTCACTCGCCGCCGCGCTCTTGCACGACGCTGTCGAAGATACTGAGATCACGATTGCGGAGGTAGAAAAGCAATTCGGTGCCGATGTTGCAGCCATCGTCGATGGTGTCACCAAACTCGAGCGGCTGCAGTTCGACTCGAAGGAAGCGCAGCAAGCGGCGACGATGCGCAAGATGTTGGTCGCCATGGCTCGCGACCTGCGCGTGCTCATCATCAAGCTCGCCGACCGGTTGCACAACATGCGCACCATCGCTGGCATGCCGACTGACAAGCAGCGTCGCATCGCGCAGGAGACCTTGGACATCTACGCCCCGCTTGCACACCGGCTGGGTATGCAAGAGCTGCGTCAGCAGCTCGAAGATCTCAGCTTTGCCTCGCTCTACCCAAAGCGTTTCGCCGAGCTCGATCATTTGGTCGCGACGCGCAGCCCCGAGCGCGATGTCTACTTGGCGAGAACGCTGGCCGAGGTACGCACACGTCTCGCCGAGCTTGGTATCAATGCCGAAGTCACTGGTCGCGGCAAGCACATGTGGAGCATCTACGAAAAGATGATCCAGAAGAACCGCGACTTCGATGAGATCTTCGACCTCGTCGCAATTCGAGTGACGGTGGATTCGATCAAGGACTGTTATGCGGCACTCGGTTGCATCCACGGGCGCTGGAAGCCCGTCGTTGGCCGCTTCAAGGACTACATCGCGATGCCCAAGTTCAATTTGTACCAGAGCTTGCACACCACGGTCATCGGACCCGATGGCAAAGCGCTCGAAGTGCAGATCCGAACACGAGAGATGCACCAGCGCGCGGAGTGGGGCGTCGCCGCACATTGGGCCTACAAGGAAGAAGCACCAGCTCAAGACATCGATTGGCTCAACCGAATCATCGATTGGCAGGCCGAGGTCAGCGACCCCAACCAGTTCATGGAGAGCCTCAAGACAGACCTCGAACAGGAAGAAGTCTTCGTCTTTACGCCAAAGGGTCGTGTCGTCACCCTGCCGATCCACGCCACAACTGTCGACTTCGCATACGCCGTGCACACTGAGGTCGGTCATAAGTGCATCGGCGCCAAGGTCAACGGCCGGCTCGTTCCGCTCGACAGTCAACTCCGCAGTGGCGACACATGCGAGATCTTCACCTCCAAGCTCGAATCGGCGGCCCCTTCTCGCGACTGGCTCACCTTCGTCGAATCACCGCGAGCGCGCAACAAGATCCGGCAATGGTTCAGTCGCGAGCGACGCGAGGATGCGGTCGAGTCGGGACGCGATGAGCTCACCAAAGAGTTCCGGCGCGAGGGCCTACCAGTACACGGAATGTGGACGTCTGAGGTCTTTCTCAAAGAACTCGACGCCCATGGCTACTCCGATCTCGAGACGGCGCTCGCTGCGATTGGCGAGCGGCATCTGAGTGCGCGCCCGCTCGTGCAGAAGGTGGCGCACGAGTTCCGAACAGGTAGCCAAGAAGAGCAGATGTCCACCTCGCAGGTTGTCCGACCGCGAGGTTTCCGCCGTGCTCGATCGACGGCGGGCATTCACGTCGAGGGTCTCGACGATGTGCTGGTACGGCTGTCGCGATGTTGCACACCCGTTCCCGGCGACGAGATCATGGGTTTCGTCACTCGTGGTCGCGGGGTCAGTGTGCACCGTTCAGACTGCGCGAACGCGGTGTCGCTCATGAGCGATCAAGCCTCGCGCCTCATCGAGGTGGAGTGGGCAGGCGACAACCGCAAGACGGTGTTCCGCGCCGGCGTCGAAGTGGTGGCGCTCGACCGCTCACGGCTTCTGCGTGATGTTGCCAATGCGCTCAGCGAACAACACGTGAACATCGTTGCCTGCAGTACCCACACGGGTAACGACCGTGTGGCCAAGATGCGATTCGAGTTCGAACTCGCCGACCCAAGCCATCTCGATGCCGTACTGCGCACGATCAAGGGTGTCGATGGTGTGTACGACGCCTACCGATTGGTGCCCGGCAAGGGCAGTTGATCAGCCCGCCGCGCCCGAAAACCTCCGAGGGTTCAGGCCGCTGACGCTCTAACCTTGTCACCCATGCCCGAGTTCCAGCACAGCCCAGGAATGCGCGACATCCTGTCGCCAGAGTCGGCACGCTGGCGGCGCTTTCAGGCCGTGTTCGCAGAGGTCGTCGAGGCGGCGGGTTACGGCGAGATCATGCCACCCATGATGGAGGACCTCGGCGTGTTCCAGCGCGTCGGCGAAGCCACCGATGTCGTTACCAAGGAGATGTACGACTTCATCGACCGCGGCGAACGTCACGTGGCCCTCAGACCCGAGCAGACGGCAAGTGTGTGCCGCGCCTTTGCGCAGCATCGTCCTCTCACGCCCTGGAAGGTCTACTACGCAGGCCCGAATTTTCGCTACGAGAAGCCACAGCGCGGTCGCTTCCGCCAATTCGACCAGGTGGGCATCGAGGTACTCGGAGCCGATGATCCGTATCTCGATGTGGAAGTCATCGCGCTCGCGTGGGACTTCTATCGCCGTCTCGGGCTCAACCAAGTCACGTTGTTGCTCAACTCGCTCGGCGAGCCCGACGATCGCGCGCTGTATGTGGCCAATCTCAACGAGTATTTCAACGACAACCTCAGCGCACTGTCAGCGGAGAGCCGCGTCACGCTGACCAAGAACCCGTTGCGCGTGCTCGACTCCAAGCGCGAGCAAGACACCGACGTTGTTGCGCGTGCACCGCGCATTGCATCGTTCTACAGTCCCGAAGCAGCGGCGCATTTTGACGCTGTTCAACAAGGTCTCACCGATCTCGAAATTCCCTTCATGCTCGATACAACGCTCGTACGGGGCCTCGACTACTACCGCCGTACGACCTTTGAGTTCCAGGGTGGCACGCTTGATTCTGCGCAGAACGCGTTGGGCGGTGGCGGTCGCTACGACGGTCTGGTGGAATCGCTCGGGGGACCACCCACACACGGCGTCGGATTCGCTCTGGGGCTTGATCGCACCTTGCTCGCGTGCGACGACGAAGGTGTGTTTGCCGCGCCGAGCACTGTGGTCGATGTGTTCGTTGTCGACACCACTGGTGGTCGCGAAGCGCTCCGTCTCACAGCCGAACTTCGCGCGGCGGGCATTTCGGCCGACCGGGCGTTCGAGAACCGAAGCATGAAGAGTCAGATGAAGGGCGCCGACCGCAGCGGCGCACCAGTGGCGATCATCGTTGGATCCAACGAGCTCGACGCGGATGTCGTGACGCTACGGCCATTGCGCGGTGAGGATGTTCAGCGTCAGGTGCCCCGCACCGATCTTATTTCTGAAGTTACCAAAGCCCTTGAACAGGCTGCGAAAGAGGCAACAGCATGAGTTCTACCAGCATGCGCACCATCATGTGTGGCGAGCTCCGTTCGGTCCACGTTGGGCAAACGGTCAGTGTTTGTGGTTGGGTCGCCAGCCGCCGCGAGCACGGTACGCAACTTGCGTTCGTCGATCTGCGCGACCACACCGGCGTCGTGCAATGTGTTGTCGACAACGACGTTGATGTTCGCTCGGAATACGTTCTTCGCGTCACCGGTGTCGTTCGTGCCCGGCTGCAGGGAACAGTCAACGCCAACCTCCCCACGGGCGAGATCGAGTTGGGAGAATGTCGCGTCGAGGTACTGCGCACTGCAGAGCCGCCACCGTTTCCCATCGACTCCCGCGCCGACAAGGTTGAAGAAAACACGCGCCTGCAGTACCGCTATCTCGACATCCGTCGCGAACGGATGCAAAAGAACATCCGCGTGCGCGCCGCCGTCAACTCGGCGCTGCGTCGGGCAATGGAAGAGCAAAGCTTCGTCGAGGTAGAAACCCCGATGCTCGTGCCGTCCACACCCGAGGGCGCTCGCGAGTTCCTGGTCCCAAGCCGCAAGGAGCCCGGCGCGTTCTACGCGCTACCGCAGAGTCCTCAGCTGTTCAAGCAACTGTTGATGGTTGCGGGCATCGATCGCTATTACCAGATCGCCCGCTGCCTACGCGATGAAGACCTGCGTGCGGACCGTCAATATGAGTTCATGCAACTCGACGCCGAGATGAGCTTTGTCAGTCAGGACGATGTCCTTGCGGCGATTAGTTCGGCAGTCATGGCGGCTGCCGAAGCGGTGACCGGTGAGCGGCCACCCACCATCGAACAGATGACATGGCGCGACGCGATGAACCGCTTCGGGGTGGACAAACCCGACCTTCGCTTCGCGATGGAGCTCGTCGAACTCACCGATGTGTTCGTCAGTACCGAGTTCAAGGCATTTGCCGGAGCTGGGTGCATCAAGGCGATCAACGCATCCGGAAAAGCCGAAGAGATGGGTCGCAACAAGCTCGATTCCCTCACCGACCGCGCCAAGCAAATGGGCGCCAAAGGTTTGGTGTGGCTGAAGGTGAACGCGGAGGGCATTCTCGAATCGCCGGTCGCGAAGTTCTTGAGCGCTGATGAGCAGGCCGGAGTGGTACGGCGGCTGGATGCCAAGCCAGGTGACCTTATTCTGATCGTCGCCGACGAGTGGTCGATGACGTGCGAGGTATTGGGTCAGCTGCGCAACGACCTCGGCCGCCCGCCAGTTTGGCAAGGACCGCATCGCTATGTCTGGATCACCGAGTTCCCGCTGTTCGTCGGCATAGATAAGGAATCGGGTAAGCCAAAGCCAGGTCACCATCCGTTTTGCATGCCGCATCCAGACGACCTCGACAAGTTCGACACAGACCCGATGTCAGTTCGGGCCATGGCTTATGACCTCGTGCTCAACGGTTGGGAGCTGGGTTCCGGGTCGATTCGAATCCACGAGAGCGACCTGCAGCGCCGGGTCTTTGCCGCATTGGGCATCAGCGCCGAAGACGCCGACAAGAAGTTCGGTTTCTTCCTGCGTCCATTCGAGTACGGCGCCCCGCCGCACGGTGGGTTCGGAATGGGTATCGACCGGCTCGTGGCAATTCTCGCCGGTGAGGAAAACATTCGCGAGGTCATTGCCTTTCCGAAGACACAGAGTGGCTCTGACCCGATGACGAATGCGCCGACGGCACCCAGCCCGAAGCAACTGGCCGATCTGGGCATTCGTACCCTCCCACCAAAGGTCTGAGCACGCCTGGTCGTGGCGCGTCGCACGCGGCGCGGCCATGGGCACCTTGTAGCGTCTGTGGCGTATGGCGAACCCCCATTTTCGCGCTGGCGTCGTGATGGTCGTTCGGGGCCTCGACGATCGGCTGTTGGCCTTTGAGCGCGGCGACGTGCCGGGTCAGTGGCAACTTCCACAAGGCGGTCTCGAAATAAACGAAACGCCCCTGGCTGCTGCGTGGCGTGAACTACGCGAAGAAACCGGGCTCGGACCCAACGATGTGCAGGCCGTGGCCGAGTTTCCCGATTGGGTGCCGTATGAGTACCCCGAGGAACTGAAGTCGACCAAGGGTCGGATGGGCCAACTCCATCGTTGGTTTCTGTTCGATGCCTTGCGCGCCGGCATCACTCCGCAACCCGACGGGCGCGAGTTCGTGTCGTGGCAGTGGGTCACCCGCGAATGGCTGATCGAAAGCGTGGTCGAGTTTCGTCGTGCCGGTTATCAACTCGTGCTGAGCTCGTTGTGAGCGACGATCTGTTCAGCAACGCCGCGGCCGACCGGTTGCGCCAACAAGCGCCCTTGGCTGCCCGGCTGCGTCCGCGCACGCTCGATGAGGTTGTCGGCCAGGACCACCTCGTTGGGCCGGGACGACCGCTGCGACGCCTTGTCGAGCAGGACCGGCTCAGTTCAGCCATCTTCTGGGGCCCGCCCGGAACCGGCAAGACAACACTTGCGCTCGCCGTTGCTGGCACGACCAAGCGTGTCTTCGAGCAGCTCTCAGCAGTGTCGGCCGGGGTCAAAGATGTGCGCGAGGTGATCGAGCGCGCCCGTCAACGCCTGGGCGAGCACGGTCGGGGGACAATCCTGTTCCTCGACGAGATCCATCGCTTTTCGAAAGCACAGCAGGACGCGTTGTTACCCGCTGTCGAGGACGGCACACTCACCCTCATCGGCGCGACAACGGAGAATCCATTCTTCGAAGTCAATGCACCCTTGAGAAGCCGAAGCACACTCTTTCGGCTCGAACCGCTCGACCGAACGGCGATTGTGATGCTCATCGAGCGTGGTCTCGCGTCTGAAGTGGCTCGCGCACACGCTGATGCGATAGCGCTCCTTGCCGATCGTTCCGGCGGCGACGGCCGCCAAGTGCTGACCGCGCTCGAGGTGGCCTGTGCGCTCGCCCATCCAGACGTCATCACGGTCGAACATGTCGAGGCTGCGTTGGGCACGAGTGCGTTGCGCTATGGGCGCGACGATCACTACGACGTGATCAGCGCGTTCATCAAGAGCATTCGCGGCAGCGACCCCGATGCCGGGCTGTATTGGCTGGCGCGCATGCTCGAAGCCGGCGAGGATGCGCGGTTCATCGTGCGCCGCCTGATTGTTTTGGCGAGCGAGGACATCGGCATGGCCGACCCTCAATCGCTGTTGGTCGCCGTCGCCGCTGCTCAGGCTGTCGAGCATGTCGGCCTGCCCGAAGCACAATTAAACCTTGCCCAGGCCGTTGTCCATCTCGCCACAGCGCCGAAGAGCAACCGCGCCGCGCTCGGCATTTGGAGCGCGCGCACGATGGTACGCGATGGTGCGGTTGGTGAGGTGCCCGCGCACTTGCGTGACGCCCATTATCAGGGCGCCTCATCTCTGGGTCATGGCGTCGGCTACGTGTACCCTCATGATGACCCACGTGGGTGGGTTGCGCAGCAATACCGGCCCAGCGAGTTGCTCGGCGTCACGTTGTACGACCCCACCACACACGGCTTCGAGCAGGAAGTGACAACGCGGATGAAACGCAACCGTCCGACAACCGAAGACGAGCAGAAATCATGACGGCCGGCGAACTCGCAGTGGTCTTGGCGGCTGTGCTGTGTTCCATCGGCTTCGCCGCACTCATCGTGGTTCTGATGCGCGTGCTCGACACGCTGAAAGCCCTCCGCGCGGAGGTCGAGTCGCTGCGCGCGGAGACCCGGCCGTTGCTCGCCGAGATGCAATTGTCGACCGATGCAGCCAGAGCCACTATGGCGCAGGCCCGCACGGATCTCGACAGGTTCGACCGGGTGCTCGGATCCGCTGAAGCGATCAGTGATGCGGTCTCAGGAAGCGGTCGGGTTGCTCGAGCCGCATTGTCTGTGCCCGTGATCAAGGTGGCAGGGATTGCCACGGGTACCAGCCGCGCATGGCGACGACTGCGGCGCACCGAGAAGAAGGCGCTGGGCAAGGCTGATCGGCGATCTCGCGGTCATACCGCCACAGGAGTACAACGACCATGAAGCGGCTGAGTTGGTTCGTTAGCGGTGCCGTCGCTGGCATTGCGGGTGTTGGCTTGGCCAAGAGAAAGGTCAAGGAAACCGCCTCACATCTTGCTCCCGGCAACCTCGCGAGGTCGGCCGCCTCTCGGATTCGTGAGCGGGGCCACGATGTCACCGAAGCGCTGCGCGACGGTCGCCGTGCGATGCACGACAAAGAAGCCGAACTCATCGCCCGCCGTGACGGCACGATGGCGTCCCTCGCCGACGAGCTTGAGCCCGACGATCAAGTGCTCGTCGATGGTCACCCTGTCGAGCCCGGGCAGGTCATCGTGCTGCGCCAAGTCCGCCCTGGCAGCCAATCGGGTCAGCATCGCAATAGCCGACGTCTCCGCCGTGGCGCATGACAAACCTGGTCGACGACCTTCGTCTCGCGATTTCGCCCGACCGAGTTCGCGTCGGTGCCGCTGAGCTCAGCCTGTACCGACGCGACGCGTCGAACTACTCAGGAAGTACGTCGGTGGTGTGTTTTCCGACGACGGCCGCAGAAGTACAGGCCATTGTTCGTGTGTGTGTCAAGCATGATGCCCCCTACGTGGCCCGCGGATCGGGTACCGGTTTGGCCGGAGGCGCAACTCCGCTCGATGGCGCAGTGGTGGTGTCGCTCGCGAAAATGAACGGGATCATCTCGGTTGATGCCGAGGCCCGTCAGGCCTGGGTGGAGCCCGGCCTGCTGAACCTCGATCTCAGTAAGGCCGTTACTCACCACGGCTTGCACTTCGCCCCGGATCCAAGCAGCCAACAGAGCTGCACGATCGGTGGCAACGTCGCGAACAACTCGGGCGGTCCCCACTGTCTGGCAGATGGCGTGACGGCCGCACACATCCTTGCACTAGAAGTTGTGTTGCCCGAGGGCGACATCATCACCATTGGTGGCGAGGATCCCGACCCGGTGGGCCTCGACCTCCGCGGTGCCTTCGTCGGAAGTGAAGGCATGTTCGGTATCGCCACCAAGGTGTGCGTTCGCCTCACCCAGAATGCGCCAGCGGTGCGCACGATGTTGCTCGACTTCAACACGGTGGAAGATGGCGCCGAAACGGTCAGTGCGATTATCGCCGACGGCATGGTGCCCGCTGCACTCGAGATGATGGACGCACTGTGCACCCGCGCTGTCGAGGAATACATTCACGCGGGGCTGCCAACAGACGCGGCGGCGATCCTGCTCGTGGAGGTCGACGGCCTCAGGCATGGCCTTGAAGATCAGGTCGCGCGGATCATCGCGATCGGGACCGCTCACGGTGCGCGAACCGTGCGCGTGGCCCAGGACGAGGCTGAGCGCGCGCTGCTCTGGAAGGGCCGCAAGACCGCATTTGGTGCCATCGCCCGGATCAAACCCAACTACTACTTGCACGACACGGTCGTGCCGCGACGCAAGCTCCCCGAAGTCCTCAATCAGGTGTACGAAATCGCCGAGCGTTACGACCTCTTGGTGATGAACGTGTTCCACGCGGGCGACGGCAACCTGCATCCGCTACTCGTATTCGATAAGCGCGAGCCGGGAGTCATGGAGCGTGTGCATGCTGCCGGAGCGGAGATCGTGCGCGCCTCGATCGCGGCCGGTGGCGTTTTAAGTGGCGAGCACGGCATCGGCCTCGAGAAGCGCGATTTCATGCCGCTGATGTTCGACCCCGTCGATCTCGCCGCGCAAGCATCGATGCGGGCTGCTTTCGATCCCACAGGCCTCGCGAACCCGACCAAAGTGTTGCCGAGCCCGGCCGGATGTGGCGATATCCATCACGTTCCGGAGGGCGCGTGGATCTGACCGCGTTCGCGGCCGAAGTCGGTGGACCTGACAGTGGCGATGTCACCATCGCAGGGTCATCGACCCGGGGCGGGGGAGTGAGCGGCGTCCGTAGAGTCAGTGCTCCCGCCGGAATCGAATCAGTCCAGCCAGATGAGATGATCGTGTCATGTGGGGCTCGCACACTCGTCGCCGATCTCAACGCAGCGCTCGCCGAGGTCGGTCAATGTGTGACATTGCCGGCCACGGGCACCGTCGGGGGAGCATTGGCAGTCGGGTACAGCGACGTTCGTCGGCTCGGTTACGGACCCGTGCGAGACAGTCTCCTTCAGGCTCACTATGTGTCCGCTGCTGGCGACGTCGTCAAAGCCGGCGGGCCCACGGTAAAGAACGTCTCGGGGTTCGACCTGTGCCGCCTGCTCGTTGGATCGCGCGGAACCCTGGGCTTTATTGGCGCGGTCATTCTGCGCACCCGACCGCTACCAGATGTTTCGCAGTGGTTCTCCACAAGTACCGATCCGTGGATCGTGTTCGCATCGCTCTACCGTCCCGTGAGCGTGCTGTGGGACGGCGCGACGACGTGGGCACTGCTCGAAGGTCATCCCGACGACGTGCGCGAACAGGCCGCTGCGGTGTCGCTCGCCCAGGCCGCAGGTCCACCACCCTTGCCCACCGCAAGTCGGTGGTCCCTCTCGCCGTCCGAGCTGCGCACGCTCGCCGGGAGCAGAGGTTTTGTCGCCGAAATCGGCGTCGGCGTCGTTCACCATTCGGTGCAAGCAACTGTTCGGCCACAACAGGCGGCCGCACTCGCACTGCACAGGCGCCTGAAGGCCGAGTTCGACCCGACGCAGCGCCTCAACCCCGGCCTCGACCTCTTCGATGTTTGAAGCGCTTCCGCTGGTAGCGGAGTCTCCAGGGGACTTCGCAGCAGTAGCGGACGCAGCCAATCGCGCCGCGCGAGTCTGGAACCTGGCGCCACCGAATCTGATCCGCTTCGCAAGCAACGGCGTATTCGAGTGTCAGAACGTCGTGCTCCGGGTGAGCAAGCCGACCGCGTCGATGGTCGCCGCTTTGCATCTGGCGGAGCATCTGGCTTCTGTCGGCGTCCGAGTGGTACGACCGGCCAGAAGCAACGCACTCACCGTGCCGAACGGCCTCGAGGTGACCGCGTGGGAGCGTGTTGACCACGACCCGACCTTGCCCGTGGATTGGGAACAAGTCGGCTCGATGGTCGCCGAGGTCCACGACATCGACGCTACGACCATCGATCACCCGCTTCCGTTCTGTGGCGATTTCCCGTGGTGGGATCTCGACACGATGATGAACGAGGCGCGAGACCTCGACGAACCGACGATCCGGGCCCTCCAGCGGGCGCGACACGACAACGCATGGTGGCGCAGCGCAGCGCGCTCCTCGCCGCTCGTGTTGTGTCACGGCGACGTACACCCAGGAAATGTCCTTGTCGACCGCAATGGGCCGATCCTGATCGACTGGGACCTCGTCTGTGTCGGGCCACGAGCATGGGACCACGCGCCACTCATGACCTGGACCCGCCGATGGGGTGGTGCACCGGGGATCTACGAGGCGTTCAGCGAGGGCTATGGGCCCCGAAGCGATGACGACATGACGATCGCGATCGCAATCGCTGAGATGCGCCTGCTCGCGGCAACGCTGATGCGGCTGCAACGCGCGCGGGTCGACCCCGGGCAACGAGACGAAGCGTTACGACGGCTGCGTTATTGGCGCCAGGAGACTGACGCTCCGATGTGGCAGGCCCAGTAGCCGCGACCACTTTCGTCGGCGCCGGCTTACATGAAGCGACGCACCAACCGGTACTTCCAACCCTTGTACGGCGGATAGAGGATCGACGGATCGGGCTTGGTGGGTTTGCGGAGCACCGACTTGCCGTGCGTGAACGTGTCGAATCCGGCCTTGCCGTGATAGGCACCCATCCCGCTTTCGCCAACACCTCCAAAGGGAAGCTCTGTGACGCCAACGTGCAGCACGGTGTGATTCACCAGGACGCCGCCCGCACTCGTGCGCGCCAAGATGCGATCAACTACACCATTGCTCTGCGTGAAGACGTAGAGAGCGAGGGGCTTGTCTCGATCGTTCACGAAACGAATCGCCTCGTCAACATCGGAGACGGCGATCACCGGAAGGATCGGTCCGAAGATCTCTGATTGCATGACAGCGGCGTCGGGCTTGACGCCGGCGAGCACTGTCGGTTCCAGGTAGCGCGACGCGCGATCGCCGTGCCCACCACACACGAGTGCATCGAAACCGCCGGCGTCGATGAGGCCCTTGAGTCGGTCCCAGTGCCGCTCGTTCACGATGCGTGCGTAGTCGGGCGAGGCGGAAACATCGGCACCGTAGAAATCGGTGAGCGCCTTCAGCAGGGCTGAAGTGAACTTGTTCTCGATGGTCTCGTCGATCAGCACATAGTCGGGGGCGACACATGTCTGACCAGCGTTGAGAAACTTGCCCCACGCAATTCGTCGCGCGGCGACATCGATGTTGGCATCGGCCGCAATGATGACCGGACTCTTACCACCGAGCTCGAGCGTGACAGGGGTGAGGTGTTTTGCTGCGGCCGCCATCACAACCCGCCCGACGGTTCCGCTGCCCGTGTAGAAGATGTAGTCAAATCGTTCTTCGAGCAGCGCCGTTGTCTCCACGACGCCACCGGTGACAACCTGAACAACTCGCTGGTCGAGGTACAGCGGAACGAGCTCGGCCATTGCGGCCGCCGTCTTTGGCGCGACCTCCGACGGCTTGAGCACCACGGTGTTCCCTGCTGCGAGCGCGGCCACGAGCGGCGCCACCAGCAGCTGCATCGGGTAGTTCCACGGAGCGATGATCAAGACAACGCCGAGCGGATCAGGAACGATCTCCGCGGATCCAGGCTTGAACGCGAGACCAACCTTGACCTTGGTCGGAGCGCACCACTTGCTGAGCTGTTTGAGGGCATGATCAATCTCAGCAAGAACCACGCCGATTTCCGCGGCATAGGCCTCCATCGGCGGCTTACCGAGGTCGGCCGACAGGGCAGCCATGATCGGAGCCTCCTGCTCGACCAGCATGCGCCTGAGTTGGTGAAGCTGCGTACGTCGTGAATCGAGATCACGAATCACGCCGGCGGCGAACGAAATGCGGAGCGAATCAACGAGGGAGGGGATCGACGTCAGGGTGTCAGTCATGATGTCAGGCTACGCAGTTGCGCCGAGGGTGTTGAACCGAATGTGCGCGAACCTTTCGGCTCGCGCGCGAGTCTCCCCGAATCGACGACCGAGCCACTACGGTGTGCCCGTCATGAAGCTTTCGCTCAACGATGCCGAACTGGCCAGCTGTGTCGGCTGCGGCTTGTGCCTGCCGCACTGCCCGACTTATCGCGTGAGCGGCGAGGAAAGCCTCTCGCCGAGGGGACGCATCGCTGCAATGCGAACCGTGGTGCTCGAAAACGCCCCGGTGGATGATGCCTTCGTTGGCTTCATGGAGACGTGTGTGCAGTGCCGCGGCTGCGAGCCAGCGTGCCCTTCCGGAGTCCCCTTTGGTCATTTGATCGAGGGCACCCGAAGCGCACTGGCGTTAGATCATCGCAGCACGCCTCGCTGGCAGCGTGTCGGGTTCGCGCTCCTTGGCCATCACAGGGTGCTCCTTGCTGGCAGCACCCTGCTTGCGGTCGTGCAACGTCTTGGGCTCGTGCCGAAGCGACTCGGCCTGGCCCGGCTCGCAATTCGGCGGGGGCCTCCCTTGCGCGCTTCGGGCGATGATGTGTATGTGTTCACTGGCTGCGTGATGGACGCATGGCAACGGCCAACGCATAGAGCTACGCAGCGGGTCATCGAGTCGTCAGGCGCCACGTGCGCCGTCGCCGGCCGCGGCGGCGACTGCTGTGGTGCGTTGCACTCGCACGCAGGTCTGACGCAACAGGCTCAACGCCTCGCCCGCCGCACGATCACGAGCATGCCCGGCAATGCGCCGATCCTCGTCAATTCGGCCGGGTGCGGTGCTGCAATGAAGGAGTACGGCCGGCTGGTCGGCACGGAGTCAGCACGAACATTCTCCGGGCGCGTCCTCGATGTGCATGAATGGCTCGCGGACCGAATCGACACCTTGGCGCCTGCCGATCAATCGCGGCCTCGCCCCAGCGTGATCATTCAAGATCCATGTCACCTTCGCCATGTGCAAAAGGCGCATCTGCCCGTGCGCGCTGTACTCGGCCGCTACGCCGACATCGTCGAACTCGATGACGATGGACTCTGCTGTGGGGCGGGTGGCGCCTTCTCCGCGTTGCAACCCGAGCTTGCCGCTGGCATCCGCAGTCGCAAACTTGCGTCGATCGAGCGCGCGAGTGCGGCAAGTAGAGCCACAGTGGTGGCCAGCGCGAACCCGGGCTGCTCGATGCACCTCGCTGCCGCCGGCGTGATCGCGATGCACCCACTCGACATCGTCGTCGAGCTGTTGCCATGATTGAGCAGTTCCAGGTGCTCGCCGACCGACTCGACGTAATCGCAGAGGAACTCGCCGACGTCGCGCTGGCCGAGTTGGGCACAGCGGTACGCCGGGGTGATCAGAAGCGACCAGCAACCGAGCGCACACTCACGCAAGCCCGACGCGCAGTGGAAAAGGCAGCCCACCTGTTGCGCAGTATGGACACCGAAGCCGATCTCGAGACCGGCGAAGTCGCGGACTAGGTCTTCGGTGAATCGGTTTGTCCTCGACGATTTATGAGACGAACGTGTTGAGCATGTCGATCATCTGACGAAGATCGCCGAAGCCATGTTTTGCAAAGACGAACGCAACTCGCTCGAGGTGAACACTGTCGTTCTCTTTGACCTCCAGCGGGAGGGCTGCAGTGCGCGCGATCGTTCCCTTCGTGCACAGGTGGCCGAACTTCTCGTTCAGTTGGGCGAGCTGCGCGTCGGTCGGTGCCTGCTTCATCCGCAGCACCAACAAGTTGCCGACGTAGCGCATGCTGTCGTAGTTGGCATAGAAGCGGTCGATCTCCTCGACAGCGCGTTCTCCGCTTTCGGTGATGAGATAGAGATCGGTATCGGCGGCCGCGACGAGCCCACGCGCGACGAGTTGATCGTCGATCAAATCCGTAACGCGCTCCCAGTAGTTGTCACCCGGCGTGTCGAGGAACACGATGGGCACCGGCACGCCTTTGCCGGTCTGTGTCAACGTGAGTAGTTCGAACATTTCGTCGAGAGTGCCAAAGCCGCCGGGCAGGCAGACGAATGCACTGCTCTCCTTGATCAACATCAGCTTGCGCGTGAAGAAGTACTTCATGCTCACGTATTTGGCGTCGCCAGCAATGATCGGATTCGCGCTCTGCTCGAACGGCAGCCTGATCGAGACGCCAATGCTCATGTCACGTCCGGCGCCCTCCATTGCGGCTTGCATGATGCCCGGTCCAGCGCCCGTGATGACCATCCAGCCGTGCTCGCCGAGTTGCTTGGCAACCGCGCGAGCCTGCACATAAAGCGGATCGTCCTCGGCGGTTCGCGCAGAGCCGAAGATCGCTACCTTCTTGCGCCCGCGATACGGGGCAAACATCGCGTACGCATCGCGCATCTCGAGCACGGCGCTCGCCGCGATCTTGAGATCTAGTGTTGCTGGCTGATCGGCGATCATGCCGGCCGCTGAGCTGATCAATTCCTCTGCGAGCCGACGATCGCGGATCGGTCCGAGAACATCGATGAGGTTACGAACCGCGTCTGCGACCGAGGGGGATAGTGCAGGTATCACGACTGGTTTCTCAGCGAATGTGCCTTCTCCTCGAGGGCGGCGAGGAGCTCATCGAAACTCTTCTGGAACGAGGACACGCCTTCGCGCTCGAGAAGGTCAGCCACGTCGGTGAGATCGATGCCCGCCGCAGCGAGCTCACGCCAGTCGTTGGCCGCTTGATCGACGTCGGCGTCGACACGACGCACCAGATGGCCGTGGTCCGAAAATGCTTCCAGCGTGGCGTCGGGAAGGGTGTTGACGGTGTGAGGCCCAATGAGTTCATCGACATATAGCGTGTCCGGATACGACGGGTTCTTCGTACTGGTGGAAGCCCACAGCGGGCGCTGCACGCGGGCGCCGCGAGCAGCCAGCGCCTGCCAACGAGGCCCGTTGAAGACGGATTGGAACATCTGGTAGGCAAGCTTGCCCTGGGCCACTGCGGCCTTCCCGCGCAGAGCGAGCGCCGCGGGTGTACCGATCGCATCGAGTCGCTTGTCGATCTCGGTGTCGACCCTGCTGATGAAGAAGCTCGCCACACTTGCGACTTTCGAGAGGTCTGATCCAGGTGTCGCCGCGTAGTGCTCGAGACCCGCAACGTATGCCTCCATCACGTCGGCGTAGCGCTCGAGGCTGAAGATCAGGGTGACGTTGATGCTTCGACCCTCCGCGATCATCTGTTGAATCGCGGAAATACCCTCCGCGGTCGCCGGGATCTTCACCATCAGGTTGTGGCGATCGACGTTCGCGTGCAGTGCGCGAGCCGCCGCCACGGTGCCGGGACCGTCGTGGGCCAGACCGGGGTCGACCTCAACACTGGCGTATCCGTCGAGACCGGCGGTCTTTGCGTACACCGGCTCGAAGATGTCGAGTGCGCCATTGATGTCGTGCAACACCATCGCCCAGTAGTCATCAATGATCGGATGCGCCGGGATCGCGGTCAACGCAGCGAATTGCTCGTCGTAGTCGGGCGAGCCCTGGATGGCCTTCTGGAAGATGGTGGGATTCGATGTCAGACCGCGGATACCGCGATCGACCAGACCCTGCAGCTGACCCGAGGTGATGTAGCTGCGCTTGAGGTTGTCGAGCCACGGGCTCTGGTCGAAATCTTCAGCGAGATGAACGAGACGGTCCATGAGTGCCTCCTAGGCCTTCTGCGCAAGGGCGACGGCCCGTGCAACAATGTTGTTGACGTTGATGCCGAGTTTGTCGAGGACAACACCCCCGGGAGCGCTCGCGCCGAAGCGATCGATTCCGATCCAGTCGTGCGCATAGCGGGCCCAGCCGAACGTTGTGGCCGCCTCGACCGAGAGGACAGGCACCCCTTCGGGAAAGACACTGAGGCGGTAACTGCTTGGTTGCTGCTCGAAACGATCCCATGACGGCATCGAGACGACGTTCGCTCCGATGCCCTGAGCCGCAAGTTCTTCGGCCGCTGCGAGGCACAGGTGCACCTCGCTGCCGGTGGCGACCAGCACGACACGATGGTCGGCCGTTGAGTGAATGACTGCCGCCCCGACCTCGACAGCTGATCCGTCGGTGCACACCGGGAGCGCCTGCCGACTGAGTACGAGCGCCGTCGGACCAGAGTGTTCGACGGCGACCCGCCAGGCGTGTGCCGTCTCGTTCGCGTCGGCGGGCCGAATCACCTGCAGATTGGGAATGGCGCGCAGTGTGGCGAGGTGCTCGACAGGCTGATGCGTCGGGCCATCCTCGCCAACACCCACTGAGTCGTGGGTGAACACGAAGAGCACCTTTGCATGCGACAGCGCAGCGAGGCGGACCGCTGGCCGCATGTAGTCGAGGAAGACGAAGAAGGTCCCACCGGCGGGCAACACACCGCCATGCATGGCCATGCCAACCATGGCCGAGCCCATCGCGTGCTCGCGAATGCCGTAGTACACCTGCCGTCCACCAGGCGTGGCCGCAGATTGCGCTACCTGACCGGCAAGCTTGGTACCGGTATTTCCCGTGAGGTCGGCTGCGCCCGCCACGAGTCCTGGCACGACGGCAAGAGTTGCATCGAAGGCCTTTTGGATGGCCTGACGCGTGGCGATGCTTTCACCCTGGGCAAAGACGGGCAGCGACTCGGTCCAGCCTTCGAGGCCGCACGCAGACCAGCATGCGTCCCACTCGGCTTTGTTCATCGACGAGTTCTCGAACCGGCCCTGCCAGCGCGAGCGTTCGGCTTCGCCGCGTGAAGCAGCGTGCGCGCGATACGCCTGAACGAGATCGTCCGGTGCCCAGAAGGGCTCGTCGGGAATGCCCATGACGGCCTTCGTCCGCGCCACCTGTTCAACGGTGAAGGGGTTGCCATGTGCCTCGTGATTGTCGGTGAGATCTGGCGACGGGTAACCGATGTGGCTACGCAAGATGAGCAGGCTCGGCTTGTCGGTCACGGCCATCGCGCGCAGCAACGCAGCCTCGAGCGCTTCGCAGTCATTTGCGATCTGGCCGAGAGATTCCACATGCCAGCCGTAGGCCTGAAATCGCATTGCCACGTCGTCGTTGTAGGCGAGCGCGGTATCGCCGTCAATGGTGATGTGGTTGTCGTCGTAGACGCATACAAGACCACCGAGTCCAAGGTGTCCGGCGAGCGACGCGGCCTCGTGGCTCACGCCCTCCATGAAGCAGCCGTCGCCCGCAAGTACGAAGGTGTGGTGGTCCTGCACGTCGGCGCCGAACCGGTCGGCCATCATCCTCTCGGCGATGGCCATGCCGACCGAATTGGCGAAGCCCTGGCCGAGCGGTCCCGTAGTGACTTCGACGCCAGCCGTGTGACCAACCTCGGGGTGCCCAGGAGTCGCTGATTCCCACTGGCGGAACTGTTTGATGTCTTCGAGTTGCAGTCCGTAACCGTTGAGGAACAGCAGTGAATACTGCAAGATGCTGGCGTGACCATTGCTGAGAATGAAACGGTCACGATCGGGCCAATGCGGATGGCTGGGATCGTGACGCATCACTCGGCTATACAACACATGTGCAAGGGGAGCGAGGGCCATTGCGGTGCCCTGATGGCCGCTTTTCGCGTAGAGAGGAGCGTCCATCGCAAAGCCCCGAATGAGGCTGATGGCGGCGGAATCTTGTTCGGGCGTCAACGTGGATGGCACGGCGTCGACTGTATCCGAAGCCCTCACGCCGGCGGGAGCAGTGTGAATGGCACCAGATGCCAAGGACCGTGGTCGACACGGCAATGGGCGAAGATCTGACAGTACGAGTCGAACTCCAACTCGCCGCGTACAAGTCGATACGTGAACTTGCCCGGCTCGACCGTGAAAGGGCTCACGTTACGGGCGATCTGCTCGTCGTCTGCGCCACGACCCTTGCGGAAGATGACTTCGAAAACGCCATTGCCGGCTTCATCAGGCGCACATGAGATCAACGCGACAAGATGCGGGGAGACCGTGACGGGAACGGGGGAAGGCGATGCCATCGAAAACATTGCGCCGGTCAGGTCGATGCGCGTCGACGGGCCGGGGGCCTGTCGCAACTCGAAGTTCTCGACGAAAAGAGCGGAGACGATCTGCATTGAATCGAGGGTACCGGCTGCGCTAACGAGCGCGTATGCCGCCCGACCACACTGCGGCCACATGCAGTTGGTCGTCGAGGTCGACGAGGTCACCGCGATTGCCCACGGCAATGGCGCCTCGATCACTACATCCGATGAGTCGCGCCGGGTTGGTTGCGGCAGAGCGCACCGCCTGCTCCAGCGAGACTCCGCAGCTGTTCACCACATTGCGGATCGCTTGGTCCATCGTGAGCACGCTGCCAGCCAGGGTGCCGTCGGGCAACCGTGGCGCGCCGTCCACCATCTGCACACCAACGCCACCGGCCATTCCCGCGCGCCATGCCACGGCATCCGTGACGAGCACGGTGCGATCCGACGGCTTGATCCGAAAGGCGAGTTCGAGCGCAAGCGGGTGCACGTGGATGAGGTCCGCGATCAGACCGACGAACAGTTCGTCGGCGAGGAGCGCAGAGGCCGCAAGTCCGGGCTCACGATGATGCACACCCGACATGCCGTTGAACAAGTGTGTGGTCATCGTCGCGCCGGCATGCACGGCGGCTGCGACGTCGGCGAGTGATGGTGTGCTGTGCCCAAGTGACACCACCACGCCGTGCGCGACCAGCATCGAAATCGCGGCTGCAGCGTTGGCGAGTTCAGGGGCGAGAGTGACCAGGCGCACAACCCTCGGCAGCGCTGCGAGCCAGTCGAGATCGATGGGGCAGATCAGCGACCGCGGGTGCGCGCCTGGAGCACCACCGAGAAATGGACCCTCGAGATGCGCCCCGATGATCTGTGCTCCACCCGCGCTTTCTTGAGCGTCGGCCATTCGCTGAAGCGGGGCTTCGTAACTGCGCAGAGGCGCGGTGATCAACGTTGGGCACCAGGACGTGACCCCCTGATCAAGTAGTAGCTCGCCGAGCCGAGACCAATCGGGTCCACGTGCACGTGAGACGTCGATGTCGTCGATGCCGTTCACCTGCAGATCGATGAACCCGGGAACGAGCGACTGATGAGATGAAGGCCCGTGGTGGCCGGCAATGCCGGTGATGAAGCCAGCATCATCAACCGTGATTGCACTCGGTCCGACCCAGCCGCCATGCAAGAGGACTCGCTGGGCAGTGATCGTCGGCACGTCCTGTACAGTACGCGCAATGGCGCTTCCACTCGAGCAGCTCTCCACGAGAGACCAGATCGTGATCGAGGCGCTCCACTGCTTTGCCGAGTCCGGATACGACGGCACCTCACTGAACGACATCGCCGCCGCCGTCGGCATCAAGCGACCGAGCCTTCTGCATCACTTCGCCTCGAAAGAGACCCTCTACGGCGAAGTCTTCGAGCAACTTTTGTCGGACTGGTTCGAACGGCTCACGGAAGCAATCAGCAGCACCGAGCTGGGATGGAACAAGGTCGAGTCGGTGCTCATCGCCGGCTTTCGATTCTTCAGTGAAAACCCCGACTACGTTCGGCTGATGCGACGCGAAGCGCTCGACAACGGCGCGCACCTCGGAATCGATCTCTCGGGCGTGTTGCGGCCAGCGTTCGATAGCGCGGCGGCGTACTTCCAACGCGAGATGGACAACGGCAGCTTTCGCCAGCACGATCCCGAACAGCTACTGATCACTGGTTACGGAGCGCTGCTCAGCTACTTCTCTGACGCGCCGTTCCTCGGCGGATTGCTCCACGACGAACCGTTAGCGAGCCCAATGCTCGAGCAACGCCTCCAACACGTGGTCGGGTTCTTCCGCAGCGCTCTCGTGCCGTAGGCGCGGCATTCGCTACCGTTCGGTATGGCAACTTTTCGGGTCGGCGAAGCAACGGTCGGATACGCAGTCGAAGGCGAGGGCGTGCCGCTGCTGTTGTTCCACGGCACGACAATGGCGCGGGCTGCATGGGACATGGTGCGCGCAGCGATGCCACCGAACACGTACAAGTTCGTGCTGTTCGAGTTTCCCGGCAGTGGCGAGTCATCGATGCCACACGAGCCGATCACCGTCGAGGGTGTCGTCGATCAGGCTCTTGCACTGATGACCCATCTCGGCATTGAGTCGTTCCACGTCGGTGGGTATTCGCTCGGAGCTGTGATTGCACTTGCCGCAGCTGCGACAGCGCCACAGCGAGTTCGATCCGTGACATCAGTCTGCGGATGGGCAGTATCAGACGCGCGAATGCGCATCACCTTCGAGCTATGGACCCGGCTGATCGGCGCGGACCCGGAACTCTTCATGCGCTACGCGATCGCCGACGGCTATACCGCTGGCGCGCTCAGCATGCTCGAACCCATGGTCGATGCACTTGTGCCGATGGGTGCGGGGACTGTTGCCGCAGGGTCGGGTGCGCAACTCGACCTCGACAAAGTCCTCGACATCACCTCAATGCTGTCATCCATCGCGGCGCCCACGCTGATCATCGGCGGCATTGAAGACCGATGGGTCGACATCACCCACAGCCGCAGCCTCAGCCAGAAGGTCGCCGGTTCTCGTCTTGTCGAACTTCCGGCGGGTCACCTTGTGGTGCAGGAGCTCTCGGTCGATGTCGCCACCCTTCTGCACGATCACATCGCATCTTCATGAGTCGCGCCGACCAGTTCGCCGTCCTTCCCGACGACGTCGTGGCTCGTTGGAGCAAATTCGGCCATTGGGACCGCACGTTTTTTCCATCGTTGCTCGGGATGACGGTGCAAGAGGTTCGCGTCGATTATTGCCGGATGCTGATGCCGTATCGCGCCGACCTCGATCAACCTGCGGGGCTGGTCCATGGTGGCGCGATTGCGTCCTTGCTCGACGCGGTCGTCGTGCCCGCCGTTGGTCAGGCATACCCCCGTAGTGTGCGGTATTCCACTGTTGACCTGCACGTGCAGTTTCTCAGTGCCGTCAAGGAGCACGACCTGGTGGCGGAAGGCTGGGTCGTGCGCCGTGGTCGCAGCGTCGTGTTCTGTGAATCGGAGGCCGTCGATGTCGCTACGGGCCGCGTGGCCGCACGAAGCCTGATCACGATCAGCGTCACGGACGAGTCCACGAAATAGCCAATGGGTCGGGCACGCCTTGCACTCGAAGTCCGAGTGAAGTCGGTTCTCGATCAACCGGATCGCTACGGTAAGCACGTGTCAAACGACGGTCACACTCTCTCGGAGTCAGCATCCAAAGCGCTTCTGGGCGAATTCGGTGTCCCTCTCGCGTCCGAACTCGAGGTGAACACGGCAGCCGAGGCAGCCGTTGCGGCGGAACAACTCGGCTTTCCCGTGGTCGTCAAGTTGTGCGGCGATGCAATCGCTCACAAGACCGAGCGCGGACTTGTGAAGCTTCGCCTCGCCGACGCATCTGCTGTCGAGGCTGCGGCGGCAGAACTGCTGTCCAAGGCGACAGCAGCCGATGGACCGGTGTCGTTGCTCGTGGCACCAATGATTGTCGGCAACCGTGAGCTGATTGTTGGCATGCTGCGCGATGCTCAGTTCGGGGCCACCGTGATGCTTGGTGTCGGAGGCGTGCTTGCCGAGGCGATCGGTGATGTCGTCTTCCGGCCCGCGCCACTCACTCGGCTCGAAGCCGGCGAGATGATCGACGGCTTGGCCACACAGAAGCTGCTCGGCGCCTTTCGGGGCGAAGCACCCCTCAATCGAAGTGAACTCATCGATGTTCTCGTCGGTCTCGGCGCCGTTGCCGAATCGCGAGCGGACGTACGCAGCATCGATGTCAACCCGCTCATCGTGCGCGCCGACGGCAGCCCTATCGCGGTCGATGCCTTGGTAGAAGTCGGTGAGCCCGAGACCGCGCCACATGAGGCGCATATCCCTCCGACCCCCGAGCAGTTCAACGCGTTGTTCAACCCCCGCGGCGTGCTCGTGACAGGCGCGTCCACACACCCTGGCAAGTTCGGGTTCGTGTCGCTGCACAACATCATTGCAAGCGGTTACGCAGGTGGGGTGTACGGCACCAATCTCCAGGGCGAGCAGGTACTCGGCATCCATACGGTCGCCGACATCGCTGAGTTACCGCAGGGCGAGATCGATCTGGTGTTCGTGTGCACACCGGCATCAGCGAACCCGGCACTGTTGCGGGCGTGCGCCGTCAAGGGAGTCAAGGCCGCGTTCATCACAAGCGCGGGTTATGGAGAAGCCGGCGAAGAAGGTCGCCAGGCCGAAGCAGCGCTCGTCGCGCTCGCCCATGAGTTGGGAATCTTGCTTGCCGGACCGAACGGTCAAGGCGTCGTCAGCACTCCGGTTCATCTGTGCGCCCAGATCGTTGCGCCGTATCCACCGGCGGGCCGTATTGGGGTGGCCAGTCAAAGTGGCAACTTCGTCTCCAGCTTTCTCAACTATTCGCGGTCATCAGGGGTAGGAATCAGCCGCGCCGTCTCTGCTGGCAATGCTGCCGCGGTGAACGTTGCGGACTATCTCGAGTTCTATGCGAGCGACCCCGAAACCGCCGTTGGTCTTGCCTATGTCGAAGGCATCACCGATGGTCGAAGCTTGCTGCAACGCTTCGCCGGAGTCGCTGCGCAGAAACCGCTCGTCATCGTGAAAGGTGGGTCCACGGCTGGCGGTGCCGCAGCCGCAGCCAGCCATACAGGTGCGCTCGCAGCCGACGACAAAGTGTTCGATGGCGCTTGCAAGGCGGCCGGCGTGACTCGCGCCTCGACGGTCGAGGAAGCTTTCGAAGCGGCCGCGACCTTCGCCACACAACCCTTGCCGAAGGGTCCAAACGTCATCGTGCTCACGACCGCTGGCGGGTGGGGCGTCGTCACGAGCGATGCCATCTACCGCGACGGAGCGTTGCAGTTGATGGCGTTGCCCGCCGATCTCGAGGCTGACATCGATTCCAAGCTGCCGCCACGGTGGAGTAGAAACAACCCGGTTGACTGCGCCGGAGGCGAGACTCGTGACACGATTCCCGAAGTGATGGAGATGATCGTCGCACATCCCGACGTACACGCCGTGATCTACATCGGTCTCGGGATCCAGAGCAACCAAGCGCGCCTCATGGCCGAAGGACCTTTCTACCCCGGCGAAGGGCTCGAGCGAATCGTTGCCTATCACCGTCGTCAGGATGAGCGATTTGCTGAGGCAGCCGACGAGCTCTCGCGACGGTACGACAAGCCGATCCTCACAGCGACCGAGCTCGCCGTCGCCGATCCAGACAACCCAGGGCCCGCAGCGGTACGCGCGACAGGGCGCCTGTGTTATGCCTCAGGCAATCGAGCCGTGACTGCACTTGGTCATCTCTTTCGCTACGCCGAGTTCCGTCGCACCCGAGGTTTCGATTGAACACACCAGCGGTTCCCCGCCGTCGAGTGAACCCGATCGCCATCCTGATTCTGTGTGCGATCGTGCCAGCTCTACTGTTCGCCGGACTCTGGCGCTGGGCCGATTCCAAGCGCATTCCAATACCTCGCGACCCACTCATCGTGGATGTAGCTCTTCCGAGCCCGCTCGCGACCCCGATACTTTCGCTGCGCCGTGCACCGCAGGCCCTCGCCAACTCAACCAGCAGAGCCAGGCTTGCCGCATCGCTCGAACCTGTCTCGAAGCTCGTCGGTAACACTTCGTGTCTCACTGTCGCCGTCGATCGCCGAACCGTTTTTGAGTTCGGGGCCACAACAGCGGTTACGCCTGCAAGTAATCTCAAGTTGCTCGTCGCATCGGCGGCGCTCGAAGTACTCGGCCCGGAATACACCTTTACCACACAGCTCAAAGGCGCGATAGACGCCGGGTCGGTGGTCGGCGACTTGTACTTCGTCGGCGGGGGTGACCCCCTGCTGTCGACCGCCAACTACCCGTCCACGCAGAAGTACCCGACAACCAACGTCACCCCACTCGAGGATCTTGTTACCAAACTCGCAGCAGCGGGGGTCACGAGCATTCAAGGAAACGTCGTCGGGGACGACTCTCGCTATGACACCGAGCGGTTCTCACCGGCGTGGGGCACAGCTATCTCTGGCACCGAGGCCGGCCCACTCGGGGCGCTCATGGTGAACGATGCAACCCGAGTGTTGTCCGCCAATTCCACATCGCGCTTCTCGGACCCAGCCGTTGGTGCAGCAACGAACCTCATCAGCCTGCTGCAAGCAGCTGGCATCACCGTGGGAGGCGCGGCGACATCAGGCAAAGCGCCCGCCGACGTACCTGCGATTGCATCCGTCCAGTCGGCACCGTTGAGTGCCGTGCTCGCCGAGATGCTCAACAACAGCGACAACAACACGGCGGAGCTTCTCCTCAAAGAGCTTGCGGTTCATGCAGGCACTTTCGGCGGCCGACAGGCCGGTATCGAAGTCGTAACCGCGACCTTGGCTTCTCGCGGTATGGACACGACTCAGCTCGTGATGCGCGATGGCTCGGGCCTCGATTCCGCCGATCAAGTCACCTGCGCCGCAGTGGTGCAGGTCCTCGCGCACGAGTCTCTGACGAACCCCATCGGGGTTGGCCTCCCAGTCGCCGGTCGAACCGGCACCCTCGCCGATGAGCTGCTCGATACCCCCATGGTCAGCCGCATGCACGCGAAGACCGGTTCGTTGCGTAACGTCAAGGCGCTCTCGGGTTACGTGACCACGCCGCTGGGGGAAATCGAGTTCTCGTTGATACTCGACTTCGCCAACGCCCGCGACCCCGCCAACTTCCGACCGATCTGGTCCGCGCTCGCGGACACCTTCGGCGCTTACCCGGCCGGACCAGACGCCAAGTTGCTGCAACCGCTGTAGAACCCGAGCACCGCTCAGTGTCCATAGAGTGACGCTGTGACACGGATGGCGATGTTCCCCCTCGGATCGGTGCTGTTTCCAGGTGCTGTTTTGCCGCTTCA
>JAYTWP010000067.1:0-3669 GCA_043743395.1 Actinomycetota bacterium
GAACTGTGTGAGGCAGCAGCACAGATCATTGCGCTCGAGCCACGTGCCCGCCTGGAGTATGTGGAGATTGTCGACCCACACTCCATGCGTGGGGTCGACCCCGTTCCTCCCGGAGCACGAGCAGTGATTGCCGTGTGGTTCGAAGACATTCGTCTTATCGACAACGTCGCGCTCTGACCAGCTAACGCGTGATCAACACGATGAACACCACCGAGTTGAAGATGGCATGGGCGATCATTGTCGGCGCCAGTCGGCGCACCAAGTAGGCGGCTCCACCAAGCACGATTCCCACGGCCGACAAGATGAGCACGAGCCCGATATTGCCCATGCCGCGTACCGGGTCGAAGTGTGCAACGCCGAAGAGAACACCCTGCACGCCGACACTGAGCCACGCCGGCAGCACGGACCGCAGGCCGCGCATGATCAATCCCCTGAACACGAGTTCTTCAACGATCGGTGCAGCAACCATCGCCAGCAACGCGAACGAGATGATGTAAGCCCGGTCGAGCGGATGGCGCGAAACGCCCTCTGTGTTGCTGCTCAGCGGAATGTCGAAGATGAGAATCAGCAACACAACCACGATCTGAGTCACAACCGCCGAGAGCCAGACGAGAGGACCCCAACCGCAATCGGCCGCCCGAAATCTCAGTCCGAGATCGTCGCGTAATCGACCTGTCCCCCATCGTCGCGAAACCCACCACACACACCCCAACATTGGGCCGTACGCAGTGACCAGCCCGATGCCGGCGTAGACCAGGATCGGCCATTCGTAACGCACAATCCACTGCAGAAGAAACTTGCTAGCGATCAGGGCGACGACGGTGACAGTGACCCCTGCAACCGCCGCCTGCACCGGCAACGCAGTGAAGGACTCGCGTCGTGAGCGTACGTACGCGACCGCCGTGTACGGCGTCCATACGATGCCGTTCCAGTACCGCACGTTCGCAGCGTCAACAGGATCGCAATACCATCCCGCTGGCGGCGACGATGGCATCGGCGGCGTCGGCGGTGGCAGCGAGGTCATTGCGCCACGCTAGACAGCGCCGACCTAATGTGAGTGCATGGCAACTCGCTCATCGGCTCACTACCGATCACTTTCGATGTGGCACGACACGTTGCCAGCCGATGATTCACTCGCACCGCGGTCGAGTCTGCCAGGAGATCTCCAGGTGGATGTCGCCATCGTCGGTGCCGGTTTCACGGGTCTGTGGACTGCTCATTACCTGCGCGAAGCTGATCCCACGTTGCGGATTGCCGTCATCGAAAGAGACATTGCGGGCTTCGGCGCGAGTGGCCGCAACGGAGGGTGGGCGTCGGCGCTTCTGCCGATGAGTCTCGACGCGATTGCCCACTCCAATGGTCGCGATGCAGCGGTGCGAATGCAACGCGCAATGTTCGCGAGCATCGACGAAATCGGCCGAGCCACCGAAGAACTCGGCATCGATTGTCACTTCGCAAAGGGTGGTTCTCTCGGCATGGTTCGCAATCCGGCGCAAGCCCCGCGGACCCATGCCGCATTGCGGCACAACTCGTCGTACGGCCTCGATGACGATGTGTGGCTCGATCGCGCCCAAGCCTTCCAGCGCACCACCGCCACCGATCTTCTCGGAGCCAGCTACACACCTCATTGCGCAGCAATCCACCCAGCTCGACTTGCGCGTGGGCTCGCTTCCTCCGTCGCGTCGCGCGGCGTTGCCATCTATGAGCACACGTCCGTCGACGTCATCGAACCGCACCGCGTACACACCGACCACGGCACTGTCACCGCCGACTTCGTGCTCCGCGCCACCGAAGGATTCACACCCGCGTTCCGTGCGTATCGTCGCGCGATCGTGCCCATCTACTCGCTGATGATCGCCACCGAGCCGCTACCAGATGAGGTGTGGAAGGAGATCGGTCTCAGCGAGCGCGAGACATTCAACGACGCCAGGCACTCGATCATTTACGGTCAACGTACCGCGGACGGCAGGTTCGCATTCGGAGGCCGCGGCGCCCCCTATCACTATGCGAGCGCCATTCGTCCCGAGTTCGACCGCAACGCCGATGTCCACGCGAAGATCCACGACACACTGGTGGAGATCTACCCACAGGTGAAGGACGCGACAATCACCCACCGGTGGGGCGGTCCGCTTGGGGCGGCGCGCGACTGGCAATGCAGCGTTGGGCTCGATCGGGCAACTGGTTCAGCGTGGGCGGGGGGCTATGTGGGCGACGGGGTCACCACCACGAACCTCGCCGGACGCACAGTTGCCGACCTGATCCTCGGCCGAGACACCGACCTCACGACGCTGCCTTGGGTGGGTCATCGGTCCCGGCTATGGGAGCCTGAACCGTTTCGCTGGATCGCAATTCGATCTGCGTTACGGCTCGCGTCGGCAGCCGATCGTTCTGAGGCGCGTCGACGCAAGCCCGAGCGCTCGCGCAGCTGGGTGCTCGCGAAACTCCTCGGGCACTAAAACCCCGCGGGCACTAAAACCCCGCGGGCACTGAGAGGTCGGTGCGTCCGCCTTTCACCTCAGGCGAGGGTCTCCCGTTAGGCTTTGACCGTGAGCCTCACTGAGACCCTTCCGACTCGGTACTACATCGATCCCGCCATTTGGGAGATCGAGAGGCATCAGATCTTCGCCAAGACCTGGGTGATGGTCGCCAACGACCACCAGCTACCCAAGCCAGGCGACTTCGTGACCGAGCAAGTCGCCAATTGGCCGATCTTCGTGCAGCGCGCCGAAGATGGGAGTCTTCGCGCCTTTCACAACATGTGTCCGCATCGCGCCGGGCCCATCGTGTGGGAAGGCGAAGGCCACCAGGCAAACCTCGTGTGCCGCTATCACGGGTGGGCCTTCGACAAAGAGGGTCTTCTCATCAGCGCCCGCGACTTCGGCGCCGATGCCCCAGCGGGCACGTGTCTCACCAAGGTCCGTGCACAGAGCTGGCGCGGGATGATCTTCGTATGCCTCGATCCCACGGTGCCGGACCTCATCGAGTGGTTCGGCGGTTTCGTCGCCAAGTGCGATCCCTACCCCACCGAGGGCTACCGTTTCCACAGTCGCTCCATTCGGCATACGGCGATGAACTGGAAGGTGTACAACGACAACTTCGTCGAGGGCTACCACCTTCCGCTCGTACACCCGGCCATGTGCAAAGAGGTCGACGCCTTGGCCTACACAATCACCGGCGACGGCGACCCCCGCTGGAACATCCACACGGCTCCGCGGCGCGATGGGCAGACATGGAGCGGTGTCTGGGGCTACTTCTACCCATGCTTCTCGTTCGACATCTTCCCGGGTGGTATGGCTGTCGAGCGTTGGCTGCCCGTGGGCAACGCCAGCATGGATCTGATCTTCGAATACTTCTTCGCGGACGACTGCGAAGACGCGGATGCGATCGTCAAAGACAGCGAAGAGGTCGCCGATGAAGATGTTCGCATAGGCGAGATGGTGCAGAAGAACCTCGCCGCCGGGCTGTATCAAACTGGTTGGCTGAGCCCACGCCACGAACACGCGTTGGGAGAGTTCCACAAACTCATTCGCGACACGGTCGATCCGTACCTCAGCTGACCGACACCGCCCGACTCAGCCGCACGTCGGCGCGCACGTGGGCAGGTGCTGGGGCAAAGCGGTTGCGTACAACCACTCATTGAAGAACTGGGTGAGGTCCCTGCCCGCCACG
>JAYTWP010000068.1:0-2621 GCA_043743395.1 Actinomycetota bacterium
GTCGACGTGGTCGACCACAACACGTGTCAGGTGTACTTCACGGGGAACACCAACGCCAACCAACTCATCGTCATGCCAACCCAGAACTACTTGATCATCACGAACATGTTCGTACTCAACCACGCCGAACCGCTGTACGTGAACATCTCCTGCGCAACCTGAGCAGGCCGCCGACGCGCGGTCCGACGGTGCTGCGCTGCCGTCGGCGGCGTTCATCAAGAACCCGGACGTCACGTGCTCGTCGGCGACTCGCCGGTTGCGTCAAGACGTGGTGAGCGATCGTTGTATGCTCGGCGAGGCCCACCTCCACGGTGAGCAAGAAGTGAGGTGCGGCTCGTGATCGATCTCTGCATGTCCACTGTTGGCCAATCGCGTCGTGCCCGGAGAGGTTTCGCGATCTCGGGGATGCTCGTGTTGTTGGTCGGCTGCGGTAGCTCTAGCAAGACCGCATCTACTACGACAACGACACCAACCACTGCGGCGCCCACCACCACGTCTCAACCTGCGACCACGAGCGCGCCACCAGCCACCAACGCTGCCACCACGGCTGCCCCGAAGAACTCGGGCCGTGGGCTCGCAGGCGCGGTCAGCCTTGTTGCTGGCAACGGCAAGCAAGATGGAGCGGGCGTGCCCGGTCCCGCGGCGTCGGCCAGTCTCGGCTCGGGTGTGCACTACGCGGTCGCGGCAAATGACGACATCTACGTCAGCACTGGCGGTCTCGACGTGCTGAAGATCAGCGGTGGTCAGGTGAGCGTGTTCGCAAAGCTCGACGCGGCTAGTGGCCCGGGCGGCGGGGTGGCCGTTGGCAGCGACGGTTCGGTGTTCGTCGCCACATCGAGCACCATCGTTAGGTTCGACAGCAACGCCAAAGCCACCATCGTGCTCACCGCGAAGGCAGCGAACCTGTCGACGAGCCTCGGCCCGATCGCGATCGATTCGGCGGGTAACCTCTACATTGCGGACGGCTCGCGACGCATCACCAAACTCGCGCCTGACGGCAAGACGACGCCGTTTGCCGGCACCGGCACGCAGGCTCTCGCCGATTCTGCTGTGGGCGATGGTGGACCCGCAACTGCGTCGCCTCTCGGCGCGCCCGTGCAACTTTTTGTCGACGCGAGCGGCAACCTACTGATTGCCGACACGGCCGCACACCGCGTGCGGCGTATCGGCACCGATGGCATCATCACCACGATCGCAGGAGGTGGCGCGACGCTGCTCAACGCGAACGCGGAGGTGTTTGCTGCCGACGGCACCTTGCCCACCGATGTGAAGTTCAGCGGTGTCACCGGGATCGCGGTGGATGCCAAGGGGCGCATCTACGTTGCCGACGGGCAGAGCCACGCCATCGTCCGTTTCGGCTCGAGTGGCGGAATCGAATTGGTGATCGCCGATCAAAAGGGTGGCGTGGAAACTGAAGGCTCGCCGGCGACGCAGACCCGCGCAACAAACGTTTCGCAACTCGGATTCGATGCAAAGGGCGACTTGTTGTACCTCGACTCATCCAAGATCCGCGCGATCGCCGGTGCCGCTGGTTGATCGAACCGATCTGATCGTCCGACTCCTCTGCATACGTGTTCGCATGGGTGCAATTGACCCGCCATTGTGTCCGTCGCCGTAGAGAAACGCTCGGCCCGCGGTGTGCTCCATGCCCTGAGGTGTGGCGTGAACGTGGTGAGGTCTACGTGGCTTGACAACCTGACCGGGTTCGTTCATAATCCGAACAGTGTTAGAATATCCGATACGAGATCGACGAAACGAACGCCATGTGGCAACCAGGTCCGAGATTCTTGACGCGGCCTGGCATTTGGTGCGCAAGGTCGGTCTCGCAGGGCTCTCACTTCGCGATCTGGCTCGCATGGTCGGGATGCAGGCGCCCTCGTTGTATTCCTACTTCGATTCCAAGAACGCCATCTATGACGCGATGTTCGCCCAAGGCGCATCCGACTATCTCGTGCGCGAATCGATGGTGCCGTCAATGGACGAACCGCTTGCGGAGTTGCGTACCGCCTTGCACATGTTCGTCGGGTTCTGCACGGAAGATCCGGTGCGTTACCAACTGATGTTCCAGCGCACGATCCCCGGATTCGAACCATCGGCCGAGACGTTCGCCATCTCTATGGAAGGACTCGAGCGTCTTCGTCGGCGGTTGGCACGTCTCGGACTCAAAGACAACCGTTCGCTCGATCTGTTCACCGCGATCGGCACGGGGCTCACCGACCAGCAGATCTCCAACGATCCCGGCGGCCACCGTTGGACAAGTCTCGTCGACGATGCCGTCGACATGTACTTCGCCTACATCACCAAACCGAAAGCTCGATCGAGGAGAAAATGAAAATGAGTACGACCGCAATCGCTGTGGAGACGATCAAGCCCATTGATCGGCCCGAAGCCAGGGTGTTGGCCACTGCAGAAAACCAGCGGATGTTCGAACTGCTGACTTCGCTGAGCGAGGATGATTGGTCGAAGCCCACTGATTGCACTGGCTGGGACGTACGCGCCTTGGCCGGTCACGTGTTGGGAGGCATGGAGGGATTCTGCTCGGTCGGCCGACTCGTGCACCTGATGCGCGCAGCCAAGAAGGAGGCTGGCAAAGGATCCTTCGTCGACGGTATGACGGCAGT
>JAYTWP010000069.1:0-5945 GCA_043743395.1 Actinomycetota bacterium
GTCGACGCGATCCGCAAGAGCCGTTTCAAGCTCGTCGTCGACTACAGCTTCGGCGCGACGTCGTTGGTGATGCCCACGTTGCTCGGCAAGCTCGGGGCAGACGTGCTCGCTGTCAATCCCTACGTCTCGACCTCAGACCGCGTCGCGTTCGACATCGACGCTGCGGCAGAGCGAGTCGGCGGACTCGTGCGCGCATCTGGCGCGCATCTCGGCGCCATCATCGATGCCGATGGTGAACGGCTCACGCTCGTTGACAACGACGGTCATGTTCTCAGTCACACCGATGCGTTGCTCGCCTTCGTCGATTTGGTGTGTGACCATCTGCTCGGCGATGCGATTGCATTGCCGGTCAGCATCACTCAACAGGCGTCGAAGCTCGCGTTCGCGCACGGCGTCGACGTGGTACCGACGAAGATCTCGATGGCCGCACTGATGGCTGCAGCCATGGAGCCGGCTGTCGGCTTTGCTGCCGACGGCGCCGGTGGCTACATCCTCCCCGGGTTCTTGCCGGCGTTCGACGCGGCGGGTGCATTGCTGAAGATTCTCGACTTGCTCGCACGTCACGATCGCACACTTGCCGAAGTTGTTTCGGGACTGCCGAAGGTTCACATCACGCACGAGACGGTCGTGACTCCTTGGGAACAAAAGGGTCTGGTGATGCGCAGCCTCGTCGAGATGGCCGGTCGCGACGTGGTACTCGTCGATGGTGTGAAAGTCATGCACGACGACGGCTGGGCACTTGCGTTACCTGATCCTGAGGAGCCTGTCACCCACGTGTGGGCCGAGGGCCCGACAGACGCCGACGCCCGGCGACTCGCACAGGAATACGCGAGACGCATCCGCCAGTTGCTCCGCTGACCGACGCATTGGCGTCTCTCAGCCTCAACCAGAGGGTAAATCTTGGTGGCCGTCGCGTGGGGCCCTCGAAGTTGGCTACCGTAGTGCCAATGAACGTGCCGGATGACCTGCTGTACTCGACCGACCACGAATGGATTCAGATCACGGGCAAGCGTGCTCGCATCGGCATCACCGACTACGCGCAAGACGCATTGGGTGATGTTGTGTATGTGCAGGTGCCCGAGATGGGCGCCACTGTCGCGGCTGGCGAGAGCTTCAGTGAGGTTGAAAGTACAAAGTCGGTATCCGATATCTATGCGCCCGTGTCGGGCGCGGTGGTCGAAGTCAATAGCGAGCTGGGCTCCGACCCAGGCGCCATCAACACCGATCCTTATGGCAGCGGTTGGCTCTGCATCATCGAGATGTCTGCGCCTGACGAAGCTGCTCAGTTGCTCGATGCCAGTGCCTATCGCGCTTTGACCGAAAGCTAAGGTACGCGACCGTGGCCTACGTGTTTTGTAACGATTGCGGGCATCGCAATCGAACGGAGTCCAAGTTTTGCTCGGCGTGCGGTTCCGCTCTCGACCTCGTTTCTGATCACACCATTACGCTCGCCAATGTCGATCCGTTGCTCGATGCACCCGGTGCGGCCGACGACGTGCACGTGGACCTCGGCTCGATTCCCGCCGACTGCGGACTGCTCATCGTGCGCAGTGGCGCCCAGGCCGGCGAGCGCTTCGCGCTGCGCGCGGCAGTCACCCGGCTCGGGCGTCATCCCGACAGTGAAATCATGCTGGACGACATCACCGTCTCGCGTCGTCATGCCGACGTCGAACGCACGGCTGCTGGCTATGTCGCGCGTGATGCCGGTTCGCTCAACGGTACCTATGTCAATCAGCATCGGATCGACGAAGTGCTTCTCAACCAAGGCGATGAGCTACAGGTCGGCAAGTTTCGTTTGATCTTTTTCGAGCAGGCGCAGTGACCGCGGTGTCCGATAACCAGTACTTGTCGATCGGCGAGGTGCTCGGTCTCCTGCTCGAAGATTTTCCCGACGTCACGATCTCCAAGATTCGCTTTCTGGAGAGCCAAGGGCTGATCGAACCAGAGCGCACCCCGTCTGGATATCGTAAGTTCTACGACCACGACGTCGATCTCCTCCGCGCGATCTTGCACGAACAGAAGGAGAATTTTCTCCCGCTGAAGGTCATCCGTGACCGCATCGAATCCGGCACGATAGAGACAGACCCAACGGGGGCGCGTACGCCGCCGCGTGGTATTCGTAATGTTGAGGTTCGGGACTCATCTCAGGCTGAGGCGGCGCCGCGTGACAGTGTGTTCCGTCGAACTGATGGTGGACCAGAGTGGGCCGATGGACGTGCACTCATCCCAGGTGATCTGCCCAGTACGACCTCGCGACATCCGTCGGCTGGGGCCTCCACAGGTTCAGTCCCAGTGACGCCAGCAGCGCCGATAGCAACGACGCCCGTACCCGTGCCCTCAACGCCGGTGCCCTCAACGCCGGTGTCTTCACCCGCACAGCTCACAGTCGTGAGCCCGATCGAAGGTGAGCCTTCATCGCCCAAGGCTGCGTCGGCCCCCAAGGCTCCCTCCGGCCCCAAGCCCGCTGCTGCTGCTGTGTCGTTGGTGCCGTCCACGCCAGCGGGGCCATCCGTCACGTCACCTGCGTCGGCTGCCCGGCGTGTCGCCGATGCGGCCCCTGGTTTGCCCTACAGCCGCGATGAGCTGTGTCTGGCCGCATCGATCACCGAGGCGCAGCTGCGCGAACTCGACGAATTCGGCATCGTGCCGTCGCGGGGGTCCGGTGCCGAAGCTACGTACCAACCTGATGCGGTCGAGATCGCTCGGGTTGCTGGCCGATTTCTCGAGCAGGGCATCGATGCCCGCCATCTGCGTGCATGGCGACAGGGAGCCGAGCGAGAGGCCGCTCTGTTCGAGCAGCGGATCATGCCGTTGCTTCGGCAGAGGAATCCGCAATCGCGTCAGCAAGCTCTGCAATCCCTCACCGAACTCGCCGACCTCGGCAGCCAACTGCGCGGCGCGCTCATCGATTCCTTGCTGCGTCACCACTTCGACGGCAGCTAACCCGGCGCCTCCGCCCGGCTGAGTCGGGCCAGCCTGTCCTTTGTGCCTTCGTCGCGTCGGGCTCTCTCCTTGCGATGATCATCGTGGATGGGACACGCTGCGTCGACCGCGTGCCGAGCATGCAGCGACACTGATCCAGCCGCGCTTGGGAATCAGCACGTCCGGAAACTGTTCTCTGTGTTACCACTCCGGTTCGGCTGGGAGTTACCATCAACTGCGTGGACATCGCAATGGAGTTGGTTGGCGTTCGTGTGGAGCTACCCGACAACACTCCGGTACTGCTTTTGCGCGAGCAGGGGGGACGCCACCGCGTTCTGCCAATCATGATTGGCACGCCCGAGGCATCGGCCATTCATTTCGCTCTCGAGGGCGTCTCATCGCCCCGGCCGATGACGCACGACCTCTTTGTGGAGGTTATGCAGACCCTCGGCGTGACGCTCGAGCGTGTCGTCGTTACTGAGATCCGCGAGCACACCTACTTCGCCACACTGCATCTCACGACATCATCGGGTATGCAGACGGTGTCGAGCCGACCCTCGGACGCGATGGCACTTGCAGCGCGAACGGGGTCACCGATCTTTGCGACCGAGGCGTTGCTCGATGAGGTTGGCCAGGATCCCGAAACAGCTGCGGCGAGTTTGGTCGAAGGCGAGGAAGAATCGATCCTCGACGAGTTTCGAGACTTCATCGAGAACATCAGCCCCGAAGACTTCAGCGGCTGACGAACCGCGTTCCGCGCGAGTGCTTGTGCGCTGAGCGCGTACACCCTTGACGCCGCGCGTGGGGTGCCGTACTCTGCAACCCTTACATCGGCGTAACTACGGCTGTGTCATCATGTGGCTCAGCCGTCGTCGCAGATCTCGCAGGATCACGGAGGCAGCCATGATCGAATCAGGTTTCAGCGGTACCAAGACGGCGAGCATCGTCGGTATCTCATATCGCCAACTCGATTACTGGGCACGTACGGGTTTGGTCCGTCCGTCATTACTGGACGCCGCTGGCAGCGGCTCGCGACGCGAGTACTCGTATCGAGATCTGCTCGAGCTTCGTGTCATCAAGAACCTGTTGGATGCAGGCATCAAGCTGGCGTCGGTGCGTGAAGTATTCAGCTACCTTCGCGAGCACGTTGGATCAGATATCGCTTCCGCGCACATCGTGATCAGTGGCTCCAATGTGGTGTTGTGCGACGGCGACCAGCTGATCGACGTGTTGAAGAAGGGCCAAGGTGTCCTCAACGTATTGCCGTTGGCGGGCGTCAAGAAGGAAATCGATTCGTCGCTCGTGAACCTCGGCGGCACGGTTGCAGTGCCGGCGGCGCACCTCGCAATCTGATGGCAACGCAAGAACTGCAGTACTCGCCACTCGACGTTGCGCATCGCTCCCTCGGGGCGAAGATGGTGCCGTTCGGCGGCTGGGACATGCCACTGTCGTACACATCTGGCACCATCGAAGAGCACATGGCGTGCCGCGCCGGTGCGGTGCTGTTCGACGTCTCTCATCTCGGCACCGTGCGCGTCACAGGCTCTGATGCGTTCGAACGTCTGCAGTGGGCATTCACGAACGATCTCGGCAAGATTGCGCCAGGCCGAGCGCAGTACACACATCTGCTCGACGAAAGCGACGGCTCGGTTCTCGATGACATCATCGTTTGGTGGGTCGATGAAGAAACGTTCGACGTCATGCCGAACGCATCGAATACCGATCGCGTCCGCAATGCGATTGGCGGACAAGAAACGACCCATAGTCGCGCTGTGATCGCTGTACAAGGTCCGCACGCCCGAGAGCGCCTTGCAACGGTGTTTGCCGAGGCCGCCAACGTGAAGCGATTTGGCGTTGAACGACTCGTCTGGGACGACGTTCCGTGCGTCGTTGCTGGCACTGGCTACACGGGTGAAGATGGTGTGGAGATCGCGATACCGGCCGATATGGCGCCCCGACTGTGGGCGAACCTGCTCGAGGCCGGAATCACCCCCGCTGGTCTTGGTGCTCGAGACACGCTTCGTCTCGAGGCCGCTCTGCCGTTGCACGGTCACGAACTCGGTGCTGGTATCACTCCGTTTCAAGCAGGACTTGGCTGGGTGGTGGCCTGGACAAAGGGCGACTTCCGTGGTCGTACCGCGCTCGAAGTAGAGCAGGCCCGCGGTCTCGATCGATTGCTCCGTGCCATCGTGACCGAGGGCCGTCGTCCACCTCGTGAAGGTTGCACGGTCAGCATCGATGGTCGTGCTGTCGGCGCGCTCACCAGCGGCAACTTCTCACCCGTGCTCGGTCATGGCATCGCGCTGGCATTCCTACCACCCGATGTCGCCGAGGGCACCGCCGTCAGCATTGATGTGCGCGGCACCGGGCTGGCTGGCACGATCGTGCATCCACCGTTCGTCGCCAAGAAGAAGTAGGCGCCGGGGACCCGTTCGTTTCAATCGCTAGCGCGCCCTCTTCGTTGCTGCCCGTTTCGGCGCGGCTTTCTTGGACGCAGGTTTCCTTGCGGTCACCTTCTTTGCAGGTGTCTTCGCAGGCGCCTTCTTTGCGGTCGCGCGTTTCGTCGCTGGCACTTTGGGTTCAGCGGCGGGCGGCGCAGCCGGCTGGGGCTTGGGTGAGGCGCCGCGAAACGCAGACAGAGGGCGCAAGCCGAACAGGCTTCCGGCAGATTCGGCCATTTGCGTGAGCGGCTGCAAACGCATCGCGAGATCGCCGATGGTGTCGATGAAGCCAGCGATTTCGCGAGGAAGATTCGCGAACACGGGTGAGCTGAGGGTCTCTGCCAACCGTGACAGACCGGGGGCGATTCGTTCGACCGGCCCGCTGAGTTGGGTGATCACCGCGTCGGCGGTTTTGATGCTGCGCGTCACCTGAGGCATGAGCGCACGTACCGGTTCCTCGACATCGTCGAGTAGCCGGTTGATACGTTGCGTCACGCCGTTCAGGGACTCCATCGTGGCGTTGAACGTTTCGACGCCGGCCAGGAAGTCGTTGACGCCCCGCTTGAATTGATCGATCGTTTT
>JAYTWP010000070.1:0-2385 GCA_043743395.1 Actinomycetota bacterium
TTGATCCGCACCATCTGGTTGGTGCCTCCCTGGCGCTGACCGTACACACCGTTGTTGAGACGCATGACGCGAAAAACATCTTCGCTGATCTCCCCGCCAAGGTACTGCGCAACCGCCTGTTCGAATCGTTCAATGTCGCGCTGTTGCTCGGCGTCGAGGTCACGAGGTGCAACAACAATCGGGGTGACGCCCACGGGCGGCCTCCAGGTATGAGAGGGATGGATAGTTCGCCGGATCTAAATACGACTAGTTCGGTCAACAATAGACCACGGTGGGCCAAACGCCAACGGTTCGGTCAATTTCTCTGGCCGAGTCTTCTCTGGCCAAGTCTTCTCTGGCCAAGTCATCTATTTCGGACTGTGAGTCGTGGGGGTCGGACTCTCGGTCGACCGCGCTCAGGGACCGGGATCCTCACCGATCTCGCGCAGGGCGTCGTGGAGCGCGGCCCGCAACCGGCGCGCCAAGTGCGGTGACAGGTGGGCGACCATCCCCTCACCCGGATGGCCCACCTCTTCGACGGTGAGCACGACACGAGGTTCGGCGTCGTCGTAGTCGTCGCTAATTGCAACCGCCCACGACAATTGGGCCGCGTCGTCAGCGCCCGGCGGAAGTTCGCTTTCGGCAAATGGGTAGTCGTCAATCGATCGCCGCATCTGCTCAGCTTGGCACGAAGTTTACGACTCCACCCGCGTACCATCGGTCCGGTCGCTTGTACCAAGTCGCGATTTTGGAGAAACCAATGCTGTCACGTCTGCTTCGCTCGTATCTCGGGCGCTACCGCGGCGCACTCATCGCCGTCATGTTGCTGCAGACGTTTCAGGCCACAGCTGCGCTCTACCTCCCGACACTCAATGCATCCATCATCGACAAAGGCGTGGCACGCGGCGACACGGGATACATCTGGTCCACCGGCGCGTTGATGGTCGCTGTCACGTTGCTGCAAGTGGTGTGCGCATGCGCTGCGGTGTACTACGGGTCTCGAGCCTCGATGGGTTTTGGACGCGATGTACGCAGCGGCATCTTTCATCGCGTTTCCGAATTCTCGGCCAGAGAGGTCGGCCAGTTCGGTGCGCCCTCGTTGATCACTCGAATCACCAACGATGTCCAGCAGGTGCAGATGTTCGTGTTGATGACATGCACGATGCTGGTGGCCGCGCCAATCACCGCCATCGGCGGCATCGTCATGGCCATTCGCGAAGACGGTGGGTTGTCGTGGGTGCTCGCAGCAAGCGTTCCGCTCCTGCTGATCTGTGTCGGATCTGTCGTGTCTCGGATGGTGCCGCAGTTTCGCGTGATGCAGACCCGCATCGACACGGTCAACCGAGTACTGCGCGAGCAGATCACGGGCATACGCGTTGTGCGCGCCTTTGTCCGCGAACCCGTAGAGGCACGACGCTTTGCCGACGTGAACGGCGACGTCACCGACGCCGCCCTCCGTGCCGGACGCTTGCAGGCGCTGATGTTCCCCACGGTCATGTTCATTCTCAACGCCTCGAGTGTGGCCGTGCTGTGGTTCGGCGCGCATCGCATCGCGCAGGGTCAAATGAAGATCGGTTCGTTGATTGCCTTTCTGAGCTATCTCGCCCAGATCTTGATGTCGGTGATGATGGCCACGTTCATGGCGGTACTGATCCCACGTGCCGCGGTCTGCGCCGAGCGAATCAACGAAGTGCTCGACACCGAATCCTCGGTCGTTCGTTCGGCCACACCCACCAACGAACTGCTCAGCCACGGCACCCTTGAACTCAGGAACGTGGGCTTCCATTATCCAGGCGCCGAGGCCCCAGTGCTCAGCGGGATCTCGGTACGTGCAATAGCCGGTCAGACCACCGCGATCATCGGCAGTACCGGATCGGGCAAGACCACGTTGCTCAGCCTCATTCCGCGGCTGTTCGACGCAACGTCGGGCGCGGTCATGGTGGACGGCATTGATATCCGTGACCTCAACCCCGACGTCTTGTGGGGTCGTATCGGACTCGTGCCACAGAAGCCGTACCTGTTCTCAGGCACAGTTGCGAGCAATCTTCGTTTTGCGGACCCAGACGCGACCGATGCCGAACTCTGGGCCGCACTCGAGATCGCCCAGGCATCCGACTTCGTGAAGGCGATGCCCGGCGGGCTCGACGCACCCATTGCCCAGGGCGGCTCGAACGTCTCAGGCGGCCAACGACAGCGTCTTGCGATAGCGAGGGCACTCGTGCGTAAGCCCGAGATCTATTTGTTCGACGACTCGTTCTCTGCGCTCGACCTCGCCACGGATGCCCGCCTGCGCGCGGCCCTCGTGCCGGTGACTGCCGATGCAACAGTCGTCATCGTTGCCCAGCGGGTTTCAACCATCATCAACGCAACGCAGATCCTTGTTCTCGAAGACGGTCAGACGGTGGG
>JAYTWP010000071.1:0-9782 GCA_043743395.1 Actinomycetota bacterium
GAGCAGGGCGTGTTCCAGATGAGCACTCCGCTCACCTTGGCCGAGACCGCGTCGGTCTTCGGAGAAACAGTGACGAGCAAACGACTGTTGGCGATGCTCACCGACCCCAACGAGCGGCTTGCGCTGCTCGCGTCCACGCTCGAGGACTCGATCGCCACCGTGTTCCGTCAGATCGCGATGAACCGTTTCGAACACGCCGTGCACATCAGTCGACGCACCGACGGTGAACTGTCCACCGAACACGTCAATGAACTGTGGGTGCAGTCACAAACCGCGATGCTCGGTCCAGCAGTTGAGATCACCGATGGGTATCGCACCTGGTGGAGCTACATACCTCACTTCTATCGGACGCCTGGGTATGTGTATGCCTACGCCTACGGGCAACTCCTTGCGCTCAGCGTGTACCGGCGTTACGAGCAGGTCGGGGAGTCATTCGTGCCGCAGTATCTCGAGATGCTCCGAGCCGGCGGATCGATGAGCCCAACCGAACTTGGGCGCATTGTCGATTGCGATCTTGCCGACCCGAACTTCTGGGTGGGTGGCTTGGCCATCGTCGATGAACAGCTCACGGCCGCCGAGAACGCTGCCGTCGCGGCCGGGCGCGTGTAGGAGCTCATCGGCTACGTTCAAGTGCCATGGCCACGCTTCGGTTCAGCTTCGGCACGATGGGTTGCGGCAAAAGCACGCTCGCCCTCCAGATCCACCACAACCTCGAGTCCCGCCATCTCAACGGTCTCCTGCTCACCAAACTGGACCGCGATGGATCGCAGATCACCAGCCGCCTCGGCGTCTCAGCTCCCGCAATCGAGGTGCATCCCGACCTCGACATATTCGTCCTCGCGCAGCGTTACGCGCCGCTGTCGTTCATCGTGTGCGATGAGGCGCAGTTCTACAGCGTCGAACAATGTGATCAGCTCGCCAAGGTCGTCGATGAGCTGAACGTCGACGTGTTCGCGTTCGGCCTCATCACCGATTTCCGTGGGTTGTTGTTCGATGGCACAAAGCGTCTGCTCGAGATTGCCGACGAACGTGTTGCGCTGCAGGTCGAGGCACGGTGTTGGTGTGGGCATCGGGCCACACACAACGCGCGTCTCGTCAACGGAGTCATTGTCTATGAAGGCGAGACGGTTGTCGTCGGCGACACATCAGCAGAGGGTGAGTCCCCATTGTTCGGTGACACGGTGCGATACGAGTTGTTGTGCCGTCGGCACTACGCGAACGGTGAGTTGGGCTGACCAACCCACCGATGTCGGACCAGCATTCGACCCATGCCTATTTCCAGCTGCACCGCATGCGCTTGATGCCGTTGATGAACGCGCTTTGCAGAAAGTCGGGCTCGTCGATGATTTGCATTTTCGGCAATCGATTCCGGATCTCTTCGAACATCACGCTGATCTCGCGACGCGCCAGATTCGCGCCGAGGCAGAAGTGCGGTCCGCCAGCGCCGAAGCCTGCCTGAGCGGGAAGAAGGCTCCGCCGCACATCGAAGGTGAATGGATCGACAAAGGCGCGCTCATCGCGGTTCGCCGAGTTGTACCACATCACAACTTTGTCGCCGGTCTTGAGTGACACCCCGCTGAGTTCGGTGTCCTCGGTCACCGTGCGGCGGAAATGAATGACGGGCGTGGCCCACCTCACGATTTCTTCGACCGCAGTCTTGGTGTTGGCCTCGAAGTCGTTGAACCAGATCGCGCGTTGATCAGGGAACTGGGTGAGCGCGCGCATGCCGTGACTGATCGCATTCCGTGTGGTCTCGTTGCCTGCCACGACGAGCAGGATGAAGAAGCTGCCGAACTCCTGTGCGGACAGGCGCTCACCGTCGACGACGGCGTGCATCATGGCGCTCGTCATGTCCTCTTTCGGGTCCGCCAAACGGCTCTCTCCGAGCGCCTGGGCGTACATGAACATCTCCAACGCGGTGGTCATCAATGCTTCCAGTGTCCCGCCGAATTCAGGGTCGCCAGCGCCGAGAATGGTGTTGGTCCACGTGAAGACCTGCTTCTCGTCCTCTGGGGGAATACCCATCATCTCGCAGATGATCTGGAGCGGTAGCGGAGCTGCAATTTCCTCGACGAAGTCGCACTCGCCATCGGGGTAGCGCTCGAGAAGACCATCGACGATCGACCGGGCCTTTACCTTCACGTACTCTTCGACACGACCGATTTCGCGAGGTGTAAAACCTTTCGACACGATGCTGCGCAAGCGGAAGTGCTTGGGGTCATCCATGTTGATCATCGAGCCGAAAAACTCGTTCATCTCTTGGGGCAGATCACCGATGTTGCTGCCCTTTCCGCTACAGAACAACTGTGCGTTGCGGCTGGCATGCCAGACGTCGTCGTGACGGGTGAGCGCGTAGTAGCCGGGACCTTTCGGGAACGGCACGCCCTCGATCTCGATCTCGTCGTAGAAGGGGAGTCCGGGCATATCACGAAGTGCCTTGAACGCTGCATCGCGGTAATCGCGGGGCTGCGACCAGAACAGCGCGTCGGACAGGTCGAATGAGTCCGCAGAAACGGATGGCAAAGTCATGGCGTCAATCTAGAGCGGCCGTAGCCTTCAGCTCATGTTGGAACCTCATGAGGTACAAAGGGCATTGGTCATCACGGCCCATCCCGACGATGTTGACTTTGGTGCAGCGGGATCGGTGGCCAACATGACCGACGCAGGTATCGAGGTCACGTACTGTCTGGTGACCGATGGCGACGCTGGTGGCTTTGATCAAACCATTGCGCGTCCGCAAATGGCGTTGCTGCGCAGGGAAGAGCAAACCCGTGCCGCGAAAGAGGTGGGCGTCGAGTCGTTGGTCTTCCTCGGTTTCCGGGATGGCCAAGTCGAATACAACCTCGAGCTTCGTTGTGCCTTGTCGCGCGTCATTCGTGAGGTGCGTCCCCAGCGGGTGTTATCCCAGTCGCCCGAACTGAATCTCGGTCGTATCTACGCGAGTCATCCCGACCATCTGGCAACAGCGCAAGCCACGATTGCGGCGGTCTATCCCGACTCGCGTAATCCGTTTGCATACCCGGAACTTCTTGACGAAGGCCTCGAGCCGTGGACGGTTCCGGAGTTGTGGGTGATGGGTCTCGGCGCTCCAGCCAATCACGCAATGCATGTCGAAGACATCACCGACAACATTGATCGCAAGATTCGTGCGCTGCTGCGCCACGAGACACAGCATCAGGACCCCAGCGGAATTGAACAGCGCGTTCGCGCTTGGACACAGGCAACGGCGCTGCAATATGGGCTCGCCGAGGGTCGTGCTGCCGAGGCGTTCCAGATCGTGGACACCCGCTAGACGACGGCTCGTTTCAGCGAGGTCCAATCGTTGGGATTCGGCGAGGGCTCCTCGCTAGGCTCATTTCTCACTCATATCACGTCAATGTCCCCAGGGGGAACCATGCCTGAAGCAGTCATCGTCGCAACAGCCCGCAGCCCGATCGGGCGAGCCAACAAAGGTACGCTTACCACACTCCGTCCCGACGACATGTCGGCACAAATCATTCGGGCGCTGATGGCCAAGGTGCCTTCGGTTCAGGCCAGCGACGTCGAAGACCTCATCATGGGCGTGGGTCAGCCCGCAGGCGAAGCCGGATTCAACGTCGGGCGAATGGTGGCCATCCTTGCGGGCCTCGACAATGTGCCCGGCGTAACGGTGAACCGCTACTGCTCATCCAGCCTGCAGACCATTCGCATGGCTGCACATGCCATCAAGTCGGGCGAGGGTGATTGCTTTATCTCAGCGGGTGTCGAAGCCGTCAGCCGCTACCAGTTCGGTGCCAGCGACACTGCGCCGAATCCCATTTTCAAAGGCCCAGGCGAGCGCACGCGCGAGCGCTCTGGCGGCGGTCAGCCCACGTGGACCCCACAGGCCGGCTTACCCGACGCATATATCGCAATGGGTCAAACCGCTGAGAATGTGCGCGAGATCGAGGGTGTCAGCCGCGTGGATATGGACGAGTTCGCGAAGCGCTCACAAGATCTGGCGAGCGCGAACATCGCCAACGGTTGGTTCGAGCAGGAGATTACTCCGTTGACCCTTCCCGACGGCACCGTGGTATCCACTGACGACTGCCCTCGCGCCGGCACCACCCTCGAAGGCCTCGCCGGTCTCAAGCCGGCGTTTCGTCCTGATGGCGAAATCACCGCCGGCAATGCGTGCCCGCTCAACGATGGCGCGGCAGCCGTGATGGTGATGAGCCTCGAAAAGGCTAAGGCGCTCGGGCTCACACCGTTGGCTCGCATTGTGGCGTCGGGTGTGTCGGGTTTGAACCCCGAGATCATGGGTCTCGGTCCCGTCGACGCCGTGCGTCAGACGCTCAAGCGTGCAGGGATGAGCATTCACGACATCGACCTCGTGGAAATCAACGAAGCGTTCGCCGCTCAGGTGCTTCCGTCTGCGCGCCAGCTTGGTATCCCGATGGACAAGCTCAATGTGCACGGCGGCGCGATCGCCCTCGGCCACCCGTTCGGCATGACCGGCGCGCGCATCATGACCACGCTCATCCATGGTCTGCAGAGCGCCGATAAGACCTTTGGCCTCGAGACGATGTGCGTTGGCGGTGGTCAGGGTATGGCCATGATCGTCGAGCGTCTCAGCTGACGAATCGACGTACTCGACGAGAGCGACTCTTCGTCGTTCTCGTTGGACTTGCCTGCCTTGTGCCGCACTCGGTTTCCGCGCGTGCGCCTTCCACCGCGTCGCCCGACGCCGTAGAGGTCGCGCCGCGGGGTCCGTGGCCGTCACCAATTCAGAATCTCGATAAATGGCGCATCACTCGCGAAGGCATCCCGTATTACGCGGACCGCCCCGCGTGCGCTGCAGCAGACGCGGACACGATTGCGCACGAATTCGGCGTCGACGGTGCAGACGCTGCCACACAACAGTGGGCGGTGTACGTCGCATCGCGCGAGGGTGGGTGTTCGTTCGAAGTCGTGACGGTCAACACCGCGAGTCGTGATGATTCGCATTGCACCTTTCAGCTCAACGCACGCTCGGGCATGTTCGGGCCCACCGGCGAGCTCGGCCGGTTGGGTTGGACTGCGGAGTCTGTTCGACAGTCAATGCGTTCTTGTGCAGACGCCGCAAGCGATCTGTGGGCTGCGTGTGGGCGCGGGCCGTGGACACCGCCGTACTCATGCCGCCGACCGAACACCTCAGGTGCGACCAAGCCAACGAGCTAGGGCTGCGTGTTTGCCTGAGCGATGATGGCATCGCTGAATTGGGGCCAGAGCCGAAGCGCATCGTCATGCCATTCATCGAACGGGCGGTCGGTGAGCGCAACGACACCAATGTTCGGTACTGGATCGATCCACATCATCGTGCCCGCCCCACCGAAATGCCCGAACGCGGAAGGGCTGTTCGTCGAGCCCATCCAGTGCGGGCTTTTTGTGCCGAGGATTTCGACGCCGAGTCCCCACGGGCATGGGCGAAAGTTCCCGACCCCGGGCACGACACCTGCCAGTTCGGCGAACTGGGCCGTCGTTGCCTGGCGAACTGTTTCGGCGCTGAGCAGCGTCGGCTGCCTTATCTCGACGATCAGCCGGACGACATCGTCGATGGTGCTCCAGATACCGTGCGCCGGCGACCCGCGCAGTTCGGTGTCCACCATGCCCAACGGTTGCAGGATCGCTTCGTCGAGGTAGCCAGCAAAGGTCACCTCGGTTGCCTCGGCCACGGCTGCAGCAGCCAGCTCAATCCCCGTGTTCGAGTAGATCCGACGCCGACCGGGTTTCACGATGGGTACAGCGCCATCGAATGCATAGCCGCCGGCATGACTGAGGAGGTGACGCATCGTGCACCCAGGCTGGCCGACAGGTTGATCAAGCGAGACCGAGCCCTCTTCCACGGCCACCAGGATCGCCCATGTGCTGAGGACTTTCGCGATCGAAGCGAGTCGGAACAGACGAGTGCAATCACCACGCGTCGTCACCGACAGATCATTGTGCACGATCGCCGCGGACACCGTCTGCACGGGCCACTCATCGATCAGTTTGAGAGGCCCCACGACACGGTTCAGGCGAGGCCGTTCGAGCTGATCAACCCTGCGACACGGAACGCCAGGTCGAGGCTCTGGCGACCATTGAGGCGTGGATCGCACACGGTCTGATACCTGTCGTCGAGCTGCGAATCCAGAATCTTGTCGGCGCCGCCGATGCACTCGGTGACGTCGTCGCCGGTGAGTTCCACATGGATGCCACCCGGCCATGTTCCCTCGGCGGCATGCGCCCGCACGAAGCCGCCGATCTCGGCACAGATGTCGTCGAAATCGCGAGTCTTGTGGCCGCTCTCGGCCGTATAGGTGTTGGCGTGCATCGGATCGCACGCCCACACGACGGGGTGATCGGCTTCGCGGACTGCACGCAGCAGAGGACGGAGTTTGTCCTCGACATGCTCTGCGCCCATCCGGCTGATGAGGGTGACTCGACCGGGAATGCGCGCCGGGTTCAGCACCTGACAGAGTTCGAGTACGAACTCGGAGTCAGTGTTTGCGCCCACCTTGCAGCCGATTGGATTGCCAACACCGCGAATGAACTCGATATGAGCACCGTCGAGTTGCCGGGTGCGTTCACCGATCCAGAGCATGTGCGCGGAGCAGTCGTACCAGCCGCCGGTGAGTGAATCCTGCCGAGTGAGTGCTTCCTCATAGCCCAGCAAGAGGGCTTCGTGGCTCGTGTACACGTCGACCTCATGTAGGCGGCTGTTCGATTCTGTGTCAACACCGCAGGCGCGCATGAAGCGCAGCGCACGGTCGATCTCAGAGGCGAGCTGCTCGTACTTTCGACCCTCGGGACTGCTCGCCACGAACTCTTGTGTCCACGCGTGGACCCGGTTCAGGTCGGCAAAGCCGCCTTTGGCGAACGCACGCACCAGGTTCAGCGTGGATGCACTCTGGTTATACGCCTGGACCAGTCGCTCGGGGTCGGGGATGCGCGCCGCAAGGGTTGGAGCCTCGCCGTTGACGATGTGTCCACGAAAGCTGGGCAGCTCGATGTCGCCAATGCGTTCGAAGGGTGACGAACGGGGTTTGGCGAATTGGCCGGCGATACGCCCCACCTTCACCACGGGCACACCGAGTGAATACGTGAGCACAACGGCCATCTGCAGGATGACGCGAAGCTTCTCGCGGATGTTCACTGCAGAGAAGTCGTCGAAACTCTCGGCACAATCGCCAGCCTGCAGCAAGAACGCGTTACCACTAGCTACGTGCCCGAGTGCGGTCTGCAGGCTTCGAGCCTCGCCAGCAAAAACCAGCGGGGGATAGCCGGCGATTTGCTTCAACGATCGTTGAAGCGCGCCCTCATCAGGCCAGTCGGGCTGCTGAGCTGCTTGGAATGACTGCCAAGAGGATGGGGTCCATGTCTTGGCCATAGTGAAATCAGGCTGCGAGAATGCGAACAGCGTCTTCGCGAAGTCCGGCAACGGCGCGGCTGACGAGACGACGTGCCGCCTCTGCCGTCACACCGAGGTTCTCGCCGACTTCGCGGAAGCTCTTGCGCTCACCGTCGAGAAGGCCAAAGCGTGCCTCGACTGCGTAACGCGCACGCTTGTCGAGGGTGCCGAGCAATTCGTCGAGCAGGTCGCTGTCGACCATTGCCATCACGGCGTCTTCGGGGGTGCCATCGCCGTTGGCCATGAGATCGCCGAGCGTTGCGTCGCCGTCGTCACCAATGGTCTTGTCGAGCGACACCGGCGTGGTCAGACGGTGCAGCTCGGCGTTGCCGAGGTCAAGCGTTTCGCCATCGCCGCTGGCCTGGCGCAACGCGGCGCGCAAGCTGGCCGAACGATCGCCGGGGATACGGATGAGGCTGGCCTTCTGGTCGAGGGCTCGGCCAATGGCCTGGCGGATCCAGAATGTGGCGTAGGTGCTGAACTTGAAGCCACGGCGCCAGTCAAACTTGTCGACGGCGTGCTCGAGGCCGAGGTTGCCCTCTTGGATGAGGTCGAGCAGATCCATGCCCTGGGGGAGCGGGTAACGGCGCGCAATACTCACCACGAGACGAAGGTTGGAGCGGATGAACCGATCCTTTGCCTTGGCGGCGGCGCTGACAGCAGCCTTGAGCTGTGCAGACTTCTCGCCGTTGGAAATACGCTCGGCTGCCTCACGGCCCGCCTCGATAGCACGCGAAAGCTCACGCTCTTCTTCAGCGTTGAGCAGGGCAACCTTGCCGATGTCGTTCAGGTACAGACCAATGGAGTCGTTCATATCAGGTTCTTTAACCGTTCTGGTTGGGTTCGCATTCCGCAACGCGACGTGGCGGATGGCACACGGCGGCGTGTTCCAAACGCAACGCTCCGACCCAAACAGACATCACCGGGTCGCGCAAAAACACGCGAAAAGGTGACATCCGTTGTTTGGGGGAGGCGTTGGGCAGATATTTGAAGAATTGTGATTACGGGGGGGAAGGACAGAGTACACCATTGGTCAAGTCATGTCATGTCGGCGAGCGCGTGCCGCCGCGAAGCTCAGCCAAACTCAACCAAACTCAGCGCAGGTTCTTGCGCAGATTCACCCTCGACATCTCCTACACTGCTCAATCGTGCCCCAACGTATCGGACTGTTCGGTGGCACGTTCGATCCTCCGCACGTGGGCCACCTCGTCACTGCTGTCAACGTGCGTCATAGTCTGCAACTCGATGTGGTGGTGCTCATGGTGGCCAATGTGCCGTGGCAAAAAGAAGGCAGCCGTCGGGTGACGCCTGCCGACGATCGTTTTGCCTTGGTGGAGGCCGCGGTTGCGCATGTGCCCGGGCTTGAGGCCGGACGTACCGAAATCGACCATGGCGGGCCAAGCTTCACGGCCGACACGCTGCGCGCCCTCGGCGCTGAGTGCCCCAACGCAGAACTGTTCACGATCATGGGCGATGACGCCGCAGCTGGTTTCACCACTTGGGACCGCTACAAAGAGGTCGCGTCCCGATCGTCACTCGTTGTTGTCGACCGTCCGGGGCAAGCCGTGCAGCTACCAGGGCAGTTCGATTGGCATCGTGTCGAAGTACCGCACCTCGATGTGTCGAGTACCGATCTACGGGCGCGGTTCGTCGATGGTCGCCCACTCGAGTTCCTGATCACCGAACCCGTGCTGGCAGTGGTGCGCGCGCGCGGGCTGTACCGGAGTGAGCAATGACTGCTTTGACATCACAGCGACGAATTCGCACCATGGCCGCGGGAATGGCGGGCCTGCTGGTCTTGGGAGTCGCGCCGGTCCTCGGCTACTACGGCGTCGATGTCTTACGGAATTCAAAGGCGGGAACTGAGGCAAAGAAGATCCCGGAGGTCAAGTTCCCATCGACGCCCACCGCCATGCTGGCGATTGTGAACGACCAACAAGTTGTCACTGCCTTGGCTGTGCTGGTGCTGGCACCGGGCACTGGTAAGGGTGGCACGTTGGTGTCACTTCCGACCAATGCCTCGCGTGCGCAGACGACCGATGACAAGAACCTGCCCGTCGCCGACAGCCTGATCAACAACGGCGCCGAGGGTTTGCTCAGCGACGTCGAATCGTTGAGCAACGTCACGCTGAACTTCAATGCCGTTGCCACCCAAGCGAACGCGGCGACGTTGCTTGCTCCGGCCGGGGCAATGCCGGTGTCGCTGCCGAATCCTGTGGTGGCCGCAGCCGCTGATGGCAGCACCAAGACGCTGTTTCCCGCAGGCGCGGCGACGCTGTCGGCCGCTCAAGCCAGCAGCGTGCTCGCTGCATACGACCCTGACAAGCCCGAGACAGGCCGACTCGCCAACGTGCGCGCTGTTTGGAATGGCCTGGCGTCCGGTGTAGGCGTGGGC
>JAYTWP010000072.1:0-3462 GCA_043743395.1 Actinomycetota bacterium
GCTCGACTGATGACAACACTGCTCAACGAGCTCGAGCGCACCGGCGGCCGCTACGGACTGCAAACGATGTGCGAGGGTGGCGGCATGGCCAACGCCACCATCATCGAACGCCTCGGCTGACGTCTGATCGTGGTCAGGTAGCCTGACCGAATGCCGGCGCTATCGACCATCATCTGGGTGAGTTCGGCGCTCCTCATCGGTCTTCTCCTGTGGAAAACCGGCATTGGCATGCTGCGCAGCATGACCACTCCACTGCCCCCGCCACCGCCGGCAGGTGAGATGCGCAGGATCAACGTCAAGTACCGCTGCAGTATGTGTGGTCTGGAGATCAAGATGACGTTGGCACCTGATGAGGACCCTCCACCACCGCGTCACTGCCTCGAGGACATGGACTTGATTGCCCCGATCGAGTGACATTGGTTACCCACAAGCTGTGGACAAACGTGTTGAGAAACAACACTTGTGTAATTCAGCTCGAGACGCTCTGTGGATTGGTCAATGCCACTTTGTGGCGGTATACAGCCCACTCAGCACGAAGCCAAGGCCGATGAACACGGGCCAGTTGCTGTTGGTCTCGAGGAGGTAGCGCAACAGAATGATCAATGCCCCGATGATCAACAAGGCCACCATCAGGATCGGTACCCAGCGCGGGCTTTCGCGTACCGAGCGAGGGATCGGTGGGGTGTATCGCGACGAGGCGGCGACACCGGCAGCGGACGTTCCGCTGATCATTGGGGGTGGTCCGGCCTTGGGCAACTGCCCCGGCTTGGTGCCCTTGGGAGTTGTTCTGCCGCCGGTTTTGCGCTTAGGAGGTGCCACGAGAAAAGGAGTGTAGGCGAAGAACGCGCTCGACACGACAGTGGTCCAACGGGCAGGCTGTAGAACGTGCCCCGTGTCCTCGTTCTCGACAGCTATGACAGCTTCGTCTATAACCTTGTGCAGTACCTCGGAGAGCTTGGCGCCGAGCCGTTCGTGTACCGAAACGATGCACTCACCGTCGAGGAAGCGGTAGCGCTGCAGCCCGACGCGGTGCTGCTGTCGCCCGGTCCGGGTCGGCCAGAAGATGCTGGCATTTTGTGTGCAGCCGTGACGGCGTTTGCCGACCTCGGAATACCTGTGCTCGGCGTGTGCCTTGGTCATCAAGGCATCGGCCATGTGTATGGGGCCACGGTGGTGCGGGCACCGCAGTTGATGCACGGAAAGACCAGCCTCATCCGCCATACCGGCAAGGGCGTGTTCGCGGGGCTGCCATCTCCGCTCGAGGCAACGCGGTATCACTCGCTCACCATCGATCCAGCCACCGTGCCAGCGTGTCTCGAAGTCACCGCTGAGACCGACGATGGCGTGATCATGGGTGTGCGTCACCGTGAGCTACCGGTTGAGGGTGTGCAGTTCCATCCCGAGAGCATTCTCACCGCGGCCGGTCATGATCTGCTCCGTAACTTCTTGGCCTACGCGTCGCAGTCGGTGCTCTGAGCCCGCCGTTACCGAACGCCGGCTACGGACACGGCAACCGGCTACGGCAACCGGCTACGGCTTGGTCGTGGTCGTTGCTGGTTGCGTTGTGGTTGTGGTCGTGGTCGTTGGCGGCAAGGTGGTGGTTGTGGTCGTGGTCGTTGGTGCCGGAAGCGCCTTGCCGACGGTGATGGTGATCGTCGAGCTCGAGTTCACGAGCGCACCCTGCAGGGGGCTTTGCACGAGAACGCGACCGTCGTTGCTGCTGCCGAACGGCACGTCCTGGAAGAGCACGGGTGCTGTGATGAGACCCTTCGATGCGAGCAGCGAACGCGCCTGGTCTTCCTTGAGGCCGATCAGCGGCGGCACGGCCACTTGCGTGGGACCGTTACTCACGAACAAGGTCAGTGCGCTGCCCTTGTCGACTTGCGCATCAACGGCAGGGTTGGTGCGAATGACTGCCCCAAGCGGGACACTGTCGTTGGCCTCCGAAGAAACCGTGACCACAAAGCCGAACACGGCTGATTCGAGCAGCGACTTGGCCGACGTGGCGTTCTGTCCAACGACGTTCGGCACGGTGACCTTGCCCTTGCCTTGCGAGACGACGAGGTTGACGATCGAGCCCTGCTTGGCCATGTCGGCAGCGACCGGCTTTTGGCTGATCACCGAGCCATCGGGGATGGCTGGGTTGTCGGCGTAGGCGACAGGCCCGACCACGAAGCCATCTCCGACGAGCTTGTTGCGTGCTTCGAGCAACGACAGATTTGTGACATCGGGGACGGGTCCGAGCTCGTTCTTCGGGTTGTACGTCAGCGTGATCGACTGGGCTTTGCTGACAATGACGCCGGCCACGGGGTCAGTGAGGTAGACCACACCCTCGGGTTGGCTCGCATCAGCCTTCGGAACCGGGACCGGCGTGAGTTCTCGGTCCGTGAGCAGCTTCGTGGCCTGATCGAGCGGGAGGTTGATGACATTTGGCATCGCGAAGGAGGTGCTTCCCGAGTCCTTGCTCAAGGTCTTGAACAAGACGAACGCACCAACCGCGAGAAGTGCAACGGCGACGAAGGCAGCAATGCCATACCAACCGCGCCGGGGAGGTGGGTCGTAGTAGACGGCTTCGTTCGCACCCGTTGGGTACTGCCCCGGCACTGCCTGGGTGCGCGGCATCATTGCAGTGGCGGAGGGATCGGCAATGCTCACCGGCACAGATGCAGTGGTGCCGACAACGATCGGCATCTTTGGGAGAATTGGCGCTGCGATCGTGGCAGCGGTGGCTGCGGCCCCGGCAGCTAGTCCGGCAGCCCCCATCATTTCCGCCAATGCGCGAACGGGTTCGCCATTTCGGAATCGGCGGAGATCGTCGCGCAGGGCTTCACCATCGGGATAGCGGTGCGCAGGATTCTTGGCCAACAGTTTGGCGACGATCGCCTCGAACGGCTTGGGCACGTCGGGTGCGATTTGGTTCAGTGGCTGTGGAGCTTCGTGCACCTGCTTGTAGGCGATCGACACCGGGTTGTCGCCCGAGAATGGCGGCTTGCCACCGACCATCTCGTAGAGAACGATGCCGAGGGAATAGAGGTCGCTGCGCGGATCGGGTTGGGCACCTTGTGCCTGTTCGGGCGAGAAATACGTTGCCGTACCCATCACGAGACCGACTTGGGTGAGGTTGCTGTCTGCGGCGGAGTTCATGGCGCGGGCGATACCGAAGTCGGCAACCTTGACCTGCCCACTCGACCCGATGAGGATGTTGGCTGGCTTGATGTCGCGGTGGACCACGCCGTTGCGATGTGCAAAGCCAAGCGCTGCTGCGACCTCGCTCGCTATTTCGGCAGCCTGTACGGCCGAGACGCGCCCGTTGCTGTGCAGGATGTCGGCGAGGGTGCGACCCTGCACGTATTCCATTGCGATGAAGTAGGTACCGCCGTACTTGCCCCAGTCGTAGACACCAACGATGTTTGGATGGTTCAGGTTCGCTGCGGCTTGTGCCTCGCGACGGAATCGTTCGAC
>JAYTWP010000073.1:0-3621 GCA_043743395.1 Actinomycetota bacterium
CCTCGGCACGATCGCGATGGTGGTCGGAGCGATCGGATGGTTCCTCGCCCGTAACGTCGACTTCGCCACCCGTCAGGTCGCCCTGTTCGGCTACGCCAAGATGGAACTCAAGTTGCTGTGGTTCAACGGGCTCGCCGCAGTCCTGACAATCGCCCTCGGGGTCGCCTTGATCGTCGCCGCTCGAATACGCATCGCTGGGCTCGTCGCCGCCATCGGCTTTGCCGTAATGGCACTCGTTGCACTGTTCCAGGAGAACTGGAACAACGTCTCCGCCGGCGCGCCGGCCATCATCGGCACCAGTGCGAACGCCGCGTTCTGGGCGATGTTCGCGGTCGGCGGAGGCGTGATGTGGTTCCGAGATCGACACCGCCTGGCCTGAACATGCACCGCGCCCGATGGGTGTCCACGGTGCTGATCTTCGCGACGGCCGTCTCGCTCATCGGATGGAGCGTCGTGTGGGGTCGACGGCTGCAACGTCGTTCGCCCGACATCAAACTCGGCGCGGCACCGCTGGTCGGTCGCGACCCGCTGGACGGCTGGGATTGGCGTGCACATTGGCAACTCTTGATACCAATCGTCGTCGCGTGTGCCGTCATCGCCATCGCGCCCGTCGTGATCGATCGGTGGCGCCTGCGATGGGTCACCGTCGCAACGGGTTTCGCGGCGACAGCGTTCGCCCTCGGGCTCGCATCGCTCGACGGTAGCGACGGTCTCTTCCACGGCGCGACGGACACGACGGAGTACTACGCGAACCTCGCCAAGACCCCAGCCTGGCGGACGTTTCTCGACACCTTCGTCGAGCGTCTCGGGAGCTACAGCGTGCACGTACGCGGGCACCCACCAGGCTTCACGCTCGCACTCAAGGCCATCGCCGGCGTCGGCGTACATGGTGCTTGGCCTGTCGTTGCGTTGTCCGTCATCGGCGTCGCGACCACGCCGATCTTCGTCCTTGTCACGGTGCACCGCTTAGCGGGTGGGGTATGGCTGCGCCGCTCCGCTCCGTTCCTTGTGCTCGTGCCATACGCGATCTGGCAGATCACATCCGCCGACGCCTTCATCACCAGCGTCGCGGCAGCCTGCGTGGCCACTCTCGCGATCGCACTGACCTCGCCACGTCGGATCGTGGCCGTCGGCGCGTCGTTCGCTGCCGGACTATTCCTTGGGGCCGCTCTGTTCCTCACCTATGGGGTCGTGACGTTCCTGGTTCTACCAGTGGCGGTCTCCGTGTCACGGTGGCGGCGCTGGCGGCGGTTGCTCTTGGTTGTCCTCACCTCGTGCACCGCCGCCGCCGCCGTGGCGTTGACATTCCGGGGGCTGGGCTTTTGGTGGTTCGACGGACTCGCCGCGTTGAAGAAGCAGTATTGGAATGGAACAGCCAAGTTCCGGCCATGGACCTACTTCACGCTCAGCAACGCTGCAGTACTACTGATCGCTGTCGGACCCGCAGCGCTGGCCGGGATCATCAGACTGCGCCAACGCGCGATATGGCTGCTCGTCGGCAGCGTGCTCGTGGCCGCCGCCGCGTCGACGGCCTCGCAGTACTCCAAGGGCGAAGTCGAGCGGATCTGGCTGCTCTTCTTTCCATGGATCATGCTCGCCGCCGCACCACTCGCCGCCGCATCACTCACCGACCCGCGTGACTCCACCCACGCCGCACTGCGATTGCGCTGCTGGTTGGCGATCCAAGCAACGATCGCGATCCTCCTCCAAGCCTCGCTGATCACAAAGTGGTGACAAGACGCAACCTCGTGCATTCCGCACGCCACCGATGCACCAGTTCACCGCTATCGATGATTGCACCCGCCGCGCACAGGCTCTGACGTCACCCGAAGGTCGCCGAAGCGAGGACCGTGCCGTTGTCGAGGGTGATTCGCATCGCAGTCGCGCGGAGGAGCTGGGTGTCGATTCCGGTGGCCCATACCCCACCGGCGACGTCGGCAGGCTGCCAGGTGCCGACCTGAACCCACGTGCCGTCCGGGCGTCGAAGCTCGCAATGCCGCGTGCCGGGACTGGGGCGAGGTGCGGCGATCATGACGAGCACGTGTGGAGCAGGCTGCGCGACGAGCCGTACCGAACCCAATTCAGCGCCGGTCGCAGTGACGATGCTGGCGGAAGCGTCGGCTACCTTGGTTGGCGCGTCGACGCGTGCGCGTAGCACGCCGACAGCGACGACAAGAAGAACAACAACCGCCGCGGCGCCCGCCCACAGCAACGTGTGAGGGCGTCGCTGTGATGGAGCGTCGATACCCAGCCGGGCGAGCACGCGGCTCTCGAACCCGGCCGGGGGCTCCAACTCGGGCGCGGCGAGCAGGAGACGATCGACCAAGGTGCCGAACCCATCGAGCAAGGACTGACACCTTGGACAGCCTGCGGAGTGGGTGAGGAGGTCACCGCGGTCAGGTTCGTCGACCATCCCGAGCGCGAGTTCTTCAACCCTCTCGGTGAAATCCTCGCAGCGCACAGCCGTCGGCATCGTCATGTCGTCACCTCGTCCATCGCGCTGCGCAACCGGCGTAGCCCTGTACGGATACGAGTCTTGGCAGTACCAAGCGGAATGCCCTCGATGTCGGCGATCTCAAGTGCGGTCCGCCCTGCGATCGTCGCGAGGAGCACGGCACGCCGCTGATCTGGGGGAAGGAAATTCAGCTGTACCCCCAACCGGCCGAGTTGATCACTCTCCACAGCCGACTGCTGCGGATCGGAAAATGACGACGGTGGGAGCAATTCCGCCAGGTGGGTCGGGTCTGTGACCACGGCTCGACGAACACGCATCGCGTCGATCGACAAGTTTCGGGTGATGGTCAGCAGCCAGGTCGTCACCGATGCCCGGCGCATGTCGTACGTACCGGCGTGACGCCACGCTCGTTCGAACGCCATTTGCGAGATGTCGTCAGCAAGCGCGACATCGCCGGTGATCGTCACGGCGAGACCGAACACACGGCGCTGAAACCGGCGTACGAAGACAGCGCATGCCTCGCGCTCTTCGAGCGCGAGGGCGGCGAGGAGCGCGTCATCCGAGAGCAGATCGAGCCGAGCCGGGTGCCGCATCGTCATATTGTACGAACGAACCGCCCGCAGGGATTGCAACATTCGCGCAATCCCTCATGTCCTCTCAATCGTATGAACTGTGCGCGCCGCTGGCGCCCTACGAGAGGAACATACCCATGATGATGAAGAAGATCCTTGCTACCTCGGTCGCAGTGGCCGCAATCGCGGTTGCCAGCCTGAGCACTGCGGCTTCCGCCCACGGTGCCAGATTGCTCGAAACCGATTCAATGATCGGTGTCCCCACGGCTTCGCTCCAAATCCGCGGCGTCATAGGCGGCGGGCTCCCCTGGAACATCGGCGAGGCCTCTGTGGAGCTTCGCGCGTCGGGCAAGCTCGAGGTTGAGTTCGAAGGTTTGGTATTCGCAGCTGGGCCCAACGTTGGCAAGAACACGGTCGCATTGATGAAGGCAAAAGTGTCGTGTCTCCAGGCCGACAACACCGTGATCAACGTCTCGTCTGACCCATTTCCTGTCACCACTGGCCCGGCAACGAGCGGCGGCGGCAACGCTGAGGTCGAGACAAGCGTTGCGCTCCCGTCAACGTGTCTTTCACCGATCGTGTTCATCACGAACC
>JAYTWP010000074.1:0-2731 GCA_043743395.1 Actinomycetota bacterium
GCGTTGTTCCCATTGCACATCGCAGCCGTCATCTGCGCCGATCGAGCGAACCACGTAGCGGTCCGGCGTGAGACCTGCGAGCGTGAACTGCGTGGACGCCGTTAGATCGACTGCGATCACGTCGTCATCAACACGCACGTAGCGCACCTGCGCATCGCCCCACTGATCGAAGGGTCGGCTGCCATGAATGATCTCGCGGTGACGATTGACCCAACGTCCGACCTCGCGAATCGGATGTTGCTGCAGGGCCGAGATACTTCCGTCGACCGACGGGCCAACATTGAGCAACAGGTTGCCGCCCTTGGCGATGACCTCGGTGAGCAGATCGAGCAGCGCGCTGGGCGTCAGCATGTGTTCGGCCCGTTCGGCGCGGTTGTGGCAAAACGATGGGCCGACTCCGCGGCACAGTTCCCATGGCGTCAGTTGAATGTCGGCCGGGGCGTTGTATTCGTACGTGGTGAAGTCCGGCGACGGGTGCCACCAGCGATCGTTCACGATGAGCTCGTGGCCCTGTCGTGCAGCGAGCTGTTGTGCCTTGTGGATCAACGCTTCTGCGCGCCAGACATCGGGACCGTGCCCCCAATGCCCGTCGCCCCACAAGATCTGTGACCCGTAGCGCTCGACCAGATCGAGCACGTGCGGGTGCAAGACGTTGTCCACGTACGCGGCGCGCGGGTAGCGCTGATCGTGCCAATCGAGCAGCGAGTAATACGTCCCGAACAACACATCGGTGCTTCTGCATGCCTCGGCGAGTTCGGCCATCACGTTACGTTTCGGGCCCTGTAACACCGACGTGCGCCGCGTGCCGGGCGCGTCCCACCAACAGAATCCATCGTGGTGTTTTGTGACATGTACGAGGTACTTCATGCCCGCGCTGGTCGCGAGTTCGAGTTGCTCGTCAGCGTCAAAACGGTGGTACGACAAGAACGGGATGAAGTCGTCGTAGCGCTCGACATGCGCCCAGCGATCGCGATGGAACGCAAGCACCTCGGCCATCGGGGTGGGGTGCAACAAGACGTCGGCCAGTTGATCCGTGCCCATGTGACTCCAGTACCAATCGGCGTACTCGCCGACCGGGCTGAACGACGGCACGGTCGCGACGTTGGAGTGCACGAACAGCCCATACCGTCGTTCGTTCCACCAACTTGGCACTGTCACAAGGAGCAATCCTGCCACGCGGACGATGCCGTCGTTCTCCGTCGACAGGCTTGACCCAACAGTGGGCCTGGTTAAGCTTCGAATACGACCGCTACCGATGCTTGTGCACCCGATGAATCCTTCAATGGCCCGCACCCTCGTGTTGGTCTGGTGCTTGGTGCCGGTGGTGTTGCCGGTGGCGCTTTTCATGCAGGAGTCCTCGCCGGACTGCACGATGGGCTGGGGTGGGATGCACGTTCTGCCGACATCGTGGTCGGTACATCGGCAGGGTCGATCACGGGTGCGTCGTTGCGGGCCGGCCTGTCTCCAACCGACATGCTCGCACGAGCTGAGGGTCGGCCGATGTCGGTAGAGGGTGAGCAACTGTTCGCGGCATTCGGGCCACCGTTGCGCCCGCCGCCGCTCGACCCATTGAGGGCTCGTTTGCGTCCGCTCAGTGACATCGCTGCGACGCTTGGTCGTGCCGCGGCACGACCGTTTGCAGCGCGACCGCTCGCCCTGTTGGCCGGGCTGCTCCCCGAGGGAACGATCGGCACGGAGTTCATCGCAGATGGCGTGGCGGCGTTGCATCCAGACGCGTGGCCGACGAGTCCGCTGTGGGTGTGCGCAGTGCGTCAACGCGACGGTCGGCTCACAGTGTTCGGGCGCGATGCGCACGCCCCCATGGCTCTGGCCGTCGCCGCTTCGTGTGCAATTCCGGGCTTCTTTCGTCCCGTCGAGATCGAGGGCGAGTCCTACATCGATGGCGGGGCTCACTCGCCGACGAACGCCGACTTGTTGCGCAGCACCCCACCCGAGGTCGTCATCGTGAGCTCGCCGATGTCGTTCTCCGGTGCAGCGACCCGTGTCGGTCTCAATGGGGTGCGGCGATGGTCACGGTTGCTGCTGGAAGGCGAGACGTATCTCCTGCGCCGCAACAATGTGGATGTCGTGAACTTCCAACCCTGCGCTGACGATCTCGCGGTGATGGGCCATAACCCCATGGACCCGAATCGACGTGCCGAGATTTCCCGTCAGGCGTATCAAACCACCCTGCAACGACTGCACAGATCCGACATTCGTCAGCGGCTCGCGCGGCTCAAGTAGCCGACGTTTCGATTGGAATGTGGCCGCCGGGCTGCGAACATGGTGCGGTGATCACACAGGCCGCTCTCTCGCTGAACGAGAAACTGCAGTTGCTCGACGATGAGCTCCGTCGCCTCGGCCGGGTGGTTGTTGCGTTTAGTGGCGGAGCAGATTCGGCGTTGTTGGCCTATCGCGCCCATCACGTGCTCGGTGTCAGCGCCGCGCACGCGGTGACTGCGGTATCGCCGTCGTTGGCGGGTGACGAGGAAGCCGATTGCCGTGACCTCGCGAACGAATGGGGTTTGCGTTGGACGCCGGTCGTCACCGAGGAAATGGAGCGCGCCGCTTATCGCCTCAATGACACCGACCGCTGTTATCATTGCAAGGCCGAGTTGATGGATGTGGTTGGCCCCATTGCCGCGGCCGAAGCTGCCACTGTGGTGCTCGGCGTGAACATGGACGATCTCGGTGAGCACCGCCCCGGCCAGGCTGCGGCCGACGAGCGCGG
>JAYTWP010000075.1:0-32612 GCA_043743395.1 Actinomycetota bacterium
GCTCGCCTGAGCGAACTTGTCGACACGCATCGCCACGCGATCGAGACACGGCTCGCCGGACTGCACGAACAGCGTCGACGCCAGAGCGAAGAGGTACGAACGCTGGTGAGCCGCCTCGACGATCTGCGTCGCAGCCGATCTGCTGCCGAACGTCAGCTCGATGAAACCCGCGAGCGTGATCGTCGCGTCGAGGTCGAGGAAGCCGAGGCGCGGATGCGGCTCGAAGCTGCCGTTGAATCGCTGAGACGTGAGCTCGATCTTGAACCGGAGGCGGCCGAGGCTGCGGAGATGCCTCAATTGCCCGAGGGCATCACCGCCGCCGCACGGGTGCGCGACCTCGAACGTGAGTTGCGTCTGCTTGGTCCCATCAATCCACTCGCGCTCGAGGAGTTCAACGAGCTGCAAGAGCGTCATCGCTTCCTCGAGGAGCAACTCGAAGACGTTCGCAACACGCGACGAGAACTGTCTCGTGTGATCAAGGCGGTGGACCTCGAGATCCAGACCGTATTTGCAGCCGCCTTTGCCGACGTGAGTGCGAACTTCTCGAGCTTGTTCGCGATGCTGTTCCCTGGCGGAACGGGTTCGTTGCTGCTGACGAACCCAGACGACCTGCTCAACACCGGCATCGAGGTCGAGGCCAAGCCGAGTGGCAAGAACGTGAAGAAGCTCTCGCTGCTATCCGGTGGCGAGCGGTCGCTGACGGCGTTGGCCTACTTGTTCGCAGTATTCCGCAGCCGTCCTTCGCCGTTCTATGTGATGGACGAAGTCGAGGCTGCACTCGATGATGTGAACCTGCATCGATTCCTCAGCTTGGTCGCGGAGTTCCGACGCGATGCGCAGCTACTCATCGTCAGTCACCAGAAGCGCACGATGGAGGCAGGCGACAGCCTGCTCGGCGTGAGCATGCAGCCCGGTGGCTCCTCGAAAGTGGTCACCGAACGGCAATCGGCGAGCGCCTGAACGTCGTCGACGCAGTAAAGAATGACCTCGCTCGCCGTTCACGACTAAACTTGTGAAGTCGTCGCCCGACGATCCGAGCTTGGGGAAAATCTGAGGCAACGTGACTGAGATCATTGCACCAGCAACCCAGGTGGCGCCCGACGTCGAGCCGTCAAACGGTTCACGGGTCGCCGTCCAGCTCGTTGGTCTTTCGAAGACGTTCGGCGAGGTGATTGCCGTGAACGGCATCGACCTCGAGATCGACAAGGGCGAGTTCTTCTCCTTGCTCGGGCCATCGGGTTCCGGCAAGACCACCGTGCTGCGAATGATCGCCGGCTTCGAGACGCCGACATCCGGTGCGGTCCTGTTGCATGGCCGCGATGTCACACGGCTGGCGCCCTATGACCGCGATGTCAATACCGTCTTTCAGGACTATGCGTTGTTCCCGCACATGAACGTGCAACGCAACGTCGAGTACGGGCTCAAGGTGAAGGGCGTCTCGAAAGTCGAACGTCGTCAGCGGGCAGGTGAGATGCTCGACGCCGTACGCCTCGGCGAGTATGGCTCCCGGCAGCCGAACCAGCTCTCTGGTGGCCAGCGCCAGCGTGTGGCCCTCGCCAGGGCACTCGTCAACAGGCCGAAGGTTTTGTTGCTCGACGAGCCCCTCGGAGCGCTCGATCTGAAGCTACGCGAGGAAATGCAGGTGGAGCTGAGGTCCATCCAGCACGATGTCGGCATCACATTCGTGTTCGTCACCCACGACCAAGGTGAGGCGCTCAGCATGAGCAGCCGCGTGGCGGTCTTCAACAATGGCCGAATCGAGCAGGTCGGTACGCCACGCGACATTTACGAGAGACCGGCAAGCGCGTTTGTCGCACGCTTCGTGGGTACCTCGAACCTGCTCTCACCCGCACTCTCCGAACGTTTGCTCGGGGTGCACGCAGCCCACACGGTGAGACCCGAGCGGATGCATCTTCTGAGCTCTGCGGTTGATGGCGCGGATGGCGATGTCGTGGTCGACGGCCACGTCGTCGACATCCACTATCTTGGGGCCGAGAGTCGAGTACGCGTTCGCCTTGACGATGGCACGGTTCTGGTCACCAGTGTCTCGAGCGATCGACTCGCGGGCGTGGCAATTGGACGCCACGTGCATCTGGCTTGGCGACGTCAAGCCGCGTTTGAAGTCGAAGAATCCAACCAACAAGTCGAAGATTCCAACCAACAAGGGGAGAAGAAATGAGATTACGACGTATAGCACTGGCCAGCGGCGCCGTCGTTGGGCTGTTGCTCAGCGCCTGCGGCAGCAGTAGCTCGAGCAGTTCAGGCGGATCCGCACTCAAGGAGATCGGCAAAGGCGAAAAATCGCTGCAGATCATCGCTTGGGCGGGGTATGCCGAAAACGGCAGCACGGACCCGGCCACCAACTGGGTCGGCAAGTTCGAAAAGGACAGCGGCTGCAAGGTCGACGTCAAGGTTGGTAACACCTCCGATGAAATGTTCCAGCTCATGCAGAGTGGCGCATATGACGGCGTCTCGGCTTCGGGCGACGCCAGCGTGCGACTCATCGATGCGGGTCTGGTGGCTCCGGTGAACACTGGCCTCATCAAGAACTACGCCGACCTCTCGTCGTTCCTCAAGGACCAGCCCTACAACTCCAGTGGCGGCAAGAACTACGGCATTCCTCACGGTTGGGGTGCGAACTATCTGATGTACAACACCGACGTCGTCAAGACAGCTCCGGATTCATGGGGCGTGGTCTTTGACAAGAACTCTCCGTACAAGGGCAAGGTCACTGCGTACGACGCGCCGATCTACATCGCGGATGCAGCGCTCTACTTGAAGACCGCACAGCCCGACCTCGGCATCAAGGATCCGTACTCGCTCACCCAGAAGCAGTTCGATGCGGCCGTCGCGTTGCTCAAGGATCAGCGCTCGATCATTGGTGAATACTGGAGCAACTATGCGCTGTCTCAGCAGGCCTTCGAGCAGGGCTCGATCGTGCTGGGTACGACGTGGCAAGTGATTGCCAACCTCGTCAGTCCCGACAAGGCCAAGGTAAAGACTGTGTTACCAAAGGAAGGCGCAACCGGATGGAGCGACACCTGGATGGTGTCATCGAAGGCCAAGCATCCGAACTGTATGTACATGTGGATGGACTATGTCACCAGCCCCGATGTGCAAGCCCAGGTCGCCTACTACTTCGGCGAGGCGCCCGCTAACCCCAAGGCATGTGCGCTCATCACTGCCGACGCCACGCATTGTGACGTCTATAAGGCCACCGACGACGCTTTTGCCAAGAGCGTGAAGTTCTGGGCGACGCCACGTAAGAAGTGTCTCGATGGTTCGGGCGCCAACTGTGTTCCATTCTCCGAATGGATCAAGGCCTGGACCGCGATCAAGGGCTGAACCTACTGATCGGTGTGGCGCAACTCTCGCAAGGGGGTTGCGCCACACCGAACGAGGTGAACCATGACAGCCATCATCGAAAAACCGTCCGGTACGAGTCGGCGTGTTTCACGTTTTCTGGACGCGCGGCCACGACTGAGGTTGGCCGGATTGTTGTCGGGGCCGGTGCTGTGGATCGTGGTGCTCTATTTCGGTTCGCTCATTGCGCTGTTCGTCACGTCGTTCTATCGACTCAACGAAGACGCAACTGCGATCTCAGAGAAATTGGGCACGTCGAACTATCACGAATTGCTCACCGTGTCCGTCTATCGAGACATCGCACTGCGCACGATCGGCGTCGCTGCACTGGTCACAATCATCGACGTTCTGGTTGCGCTGCCGATTGCATTCTTCATCGCCAAGATCGCCAAGCCTGGCATGCGTACCATCTTGATCACTGCCGTGCTCGTACCGCTCTGGGGCAGCTATCTCGTCAAGACATTCGCGTGGCGGGCCATTTTGGGCACGCCAGGTGGTGTGTTGGACAAGACGTTCGGCTCCAGCCCCGGATACGGCTTGCCCGCAGTCGTGATCGTCTTGGCGTATCTCTGGTTGCCGTTCATGATCGTGCCGATCTATGCTGGCCTTGACCGCCTGCCTGACTCGCTGCTCGAAGCATCGAACGACCTCGGCGCGGGATTCTGGCTCGCGTTTCGTACTGTCGTCGTCCCGATGCTCTTCCCCGCGATCGTGGCGGGTTCGGTGTTCACATTCTCACTCTCGATGGGTGACTACATCGCGGTGGCGCTGGTTGGCGGACCGACGCAGATGATCGGTTCAGTCGTTTATGCCAACTTCGCCTCCAATCTTCCGTTTGCAGCGGCGTTCGCCGCAGTGCCCGTTCTCGTCATGATCGTGTACCTGCTCGGCATCCGCCGGACCGGCGCATTGGACAACCTGTGATGAGGCACCAGTGACGCACGCCAATCGGTCGACGCGCGTGGGCTTTCGGGTCTGGACCATTGCCGTGCTCGCGTTCTTGTGGCTGCCACTCGGAATCGTGGCGGTTCTGTCGTTCAATCGATCCGCCTCGTTGGCGTGGCCCCCGACGGGCTTCACCCTGAAGTGGTGGAACAAGGCCATACATAACGACGGTGCTCGCAATGCACTGTTGATGAGCATGAAGACAGCTGTGATGGCCACTGTGATCGCACTGTTGCTCGGCACGGCGGCAGCGTTCGCAGTGCAACGCTTCAAGTTCTTCGGGCGCGAACCGCTGAGCCTCATGATCGTTCTGCCGATTGCCTTGCCGGGCATCGTCACAGGCATCGCGCTGAACGCAGCCTTTCGTCAGATTGGTCTCGATCTCGGCATCATCACACTCGTTATTGCACATGCAACCTTTTGTGTCGTCGTGGTCTACAACAACGTCCTGGCTCGCCTGCGGCGGATGTCTGCGAACCTTGAGGAAGCATCGGCCGACCTTGGTGCCGACCTTTTCCAGACGTTCCGTATGGTGACGTTTCCGCTCTTGCGCTCGGCACTCTTGGCCGGAGCATTGCTTGCGTTCGGTCTGAGCTTCGACGAAATCGTCGTCACCACGTTTACCAACGGCGCCGGCAGCGATCTGCAGACATTGCCCCAGTGGATCCTGACCAACCTCAGCCGTGGCGAGCAGCAACCGATCGTGAATGTGATGGCGACGGGCGTGATGCTGTTCTCGCTCGTGCCGGTGTGGCTCGCTCAGCGGCTGACCGGCGAGCAGTCGGGGCTTGCTGGCCGCTGACGTGCCGGTAGCGTTTCGGCGTGGCCTCGATCTATCTCATCCTTATTGCGGTCGTCGTGCTGTTCGGTGTCGCCGTGCTGGCGCTCAGCAGACGCCGCGCGGTCGGCGCGCCAAGTCGCCCAGCGATCGAAGCGACGCCAGTTGCAACAAGTGTTACGGCGGTCGAGACAGCGCAACTCGAGCCGGTCGATCAGGCGGTGGACGCAGTCGTCGAAACGTTCGAGCGTCCGCGGTTCCGCGATCGAATGTCGAAGTCGCGCGCCGTGCTCGTCGGTGTACTTACGGGAGTGCGCAGTCGAGCGGGCATCACGAACGAGACGTGGGACGAACTGGAAGAAGCACTGCTCCGGGCAGATGTCGGGGTGCGTGTCACCGACGAACTCCTGAGTGGGCTACGTGCCCGCGTCAAGTCGAAGGAACTCACCGACCCCGACGCGTTGCTCAACGCGCTACAGATGGACATGATCGGCCGGCTCAATCACAGCGACCGCGCGTTGCACCTCGTGCCCGGCGAGCCCGACTCGCCGAACGTGTGGCTGTTCGTCGGCGTCAACGGCGTTGGCAAGACCACCACGATCGGCAAGGTCGGTGCACAACAGCGCCAACTCGGACGAAGCGTGCTGATGGCCGCCGGTGACACGTTTCGTGCTGCTGCCGCCGAGCAGCTGGCCACGTGGGCGCAGCGTTCCGGCAGTGAGCTCGTGCGCGGCAGCGAGGGCGGCGATCCGAGTGCGGTGATCTTCGACGGCATCGAGAGCGCGAGCGCAAGGCACATTGAACTGGTGCTGGCCGACACGGCCGGGCGCCTTCACAACAAGACCAATCTTATGGAAGAGCTCCGTAAGGTGCGCCGGGTCGCCGACAAGGGACGTGGCCGCGTCACCGAGGTACTGCTCGTCATCGATGCCACGACGGGCCAGAACGGCTTGGCGCAGGCCCGACAATTCGCCGAAGCGACCGAGGTGACCGGTGTTGTGCTCACCAAGCTCGATGGCTCGGCAAAGGGTGGCATCGTGTTCGCGATCGAAACAGAGCTGGGGCTGCCCGTGAAATTGGTCGGCCTCGGCGAGACGATTGGTGACCTCGTCGAGTTCGACCCGACCGAGTTCATCGAGGCGCTTCTCTCCGAGTAAGTGGTTGTGGCCGCTAACCTGACACCGCATGTTTGACACCCTGTCCGATCGTTTTGATGGCATCTTCAAGCGTCTTCGCGGCAAAGGTCGCCTGACCGACAACGACGTCGACGAGGTACTTCGCGAAATCCGTACGGCGCTGCTCGAGGCCGACGTCAATGTGACCGTTGCCCGCTCCGTTGTCGAGCGCATTCGCGAACAGGCCGTCGGCGCAAAGTTGTCGCAAGCGCTCGATCCCAGCCAGCAGGTCATTAAGATCGTCAGCAACGAACTCACCAACATTCTTGGTGGGAAGACGCTGAAGATCAATTACGCGGGGCGGCCACCAACTGTTGTGCTCATGGCTGGTCTGCAGGGCTCGGGCAAGACCACCAACTCGGCCAAGCTGGCACGGTGGTTCAAGAGCCAGGGCCGCCAAGTTCTCCTGGTGGGGGCCGACCTGCAGCGGCCCGCCGCTGTCGAGCAGCTACGTGTGCTCGGTCGTCAGATCGATGTTCCGGTTTTCAGCGAACCCGGCGACCCTGTCAACACCGCGGCGCGCGGACTTGCTGAGGCCCGCCGGCTGGGGCGCGATGTGCTCATTGTCGACACCGCCGGTCGCCTCGCCATCGACGCCGACATGATGACGCAAGTTCGCCAGATCAGCGAGGCGATCGAGCCCCATTACACATTCCTCGTCATCGACGCGATGACGGGTCAGGATGCAGTCGGCGTTGCCGAGGCGTTCCACGAAACTCTTGCCATCGATGGTGTGATCCTGTCGAAACTCGATGGCGACGCGCGCGGTGGCGCGGCGCTCAGCGTGAAAGAAGTGATCGGTCGCCCTATCGCTTTTGCATCCACGGGCGAGAAGCTGGACGCGTTCGAGCAGTTCCATCCCGACCGCATGGCCGGGCGAATTCTCGGTATGGGCGACGTGCTCACCCTGATCGAACAGGCCGAGCAGGCGTTCGAAAAGGACGCCACAGCAGAAGCAGCGCAGCGGATGATGGACGGCGAGTTCACGCTCGACGACTTCCTCGAACAGATGCAGCAGCTCAAAAAGATGGGCCCGTTGTCTGGGCTGCTCGGCATGATGCCGGGAATGCCCAAGGAACTGAAGGGCGCAAAGATCGACGACGACGACCTGAAACCGGTCGAAGCCATCATCCGCTCGATGACACTACGCGAGCGACGTAAGCCCGAGATCATCAATGGCAGCCGGCGCAATCGCATCGCCGCTGGCAGCGGAACCACCGTGGGCGAGATCAACCGCCTCGTCAAGCAATTCGGCGAGATGCAAAAGATGATGAAGCGCATGGGTGGCATGTCGGTTGGCAAGAAGGGCAAGAAGAAGATGCCGATGATGCCAGGCGGCCTCGGTGCGCTCAAGGGTGGCATGCCCGCAGGATTTGGCGATATGCCGTTCAATCAGCGATGACCACTGCTCGGTGCGGCTGCCGTAATCACCTCAGCGGGTGTGTACCCGCCGGTGTGGCGCTAACCTTTCACAGTTCTGTAGACCAATCAGGAGTCTGTATCAAATGTCAGTGAAGCTGCGCCTCACCCGAGTCGGTAAGACCAAGCAGCCGCAATATCGCATCGTTGCCACCGATAGTCGGTCGCCGCGCGATGGTCGGTTCATCGAAATCGTCGGTCAGTACAATCCTCGCGCCGAGCCGAGTGTCGTCACCATCGACAACGCGAAGGCCGTGAAGTGGTTGATGGACGGCGCCCAGCCCACTGATCGTGTTCGCAAGCTGCTCGAGATCTCCGGCGCCTGGACCGAATTCGGCGCTGCACGGGCCGCCAAGTGAGCAATGGCTTCGACGGCGCCGACATTGGTGCCGATACCGGTAATGAGCTTGCCGCCCCAACAGCGACCGCCGTGCTGACGCACGTGGTTCGTTCCATCGTCGACGACGCAGACGCTGTGCGGGTCGAGGGCATTCCTTCCAAGGGTCGCATCAAGCTGCAAGTAAAAGTGGGTCCCGGCGATCTTGGACGGGTTATCGGCCGTCGTGGTCGTACCGCCCAAAGCATCCGCACTGTCGTGCGAGCCGCAGGCACCCGCGACGGCGTCGAGGTCGACGTCGATTTCGTCGATGACTGATCGACCCCGCACCGATGCAGGCAGCGTGCCTGCCGGTTTGCTGGAAGTCGGAGTCATCCGCCGCCCTCACGGTGTGAAGGGCGATACGTATGTAGATCTGGTGACCGACCGCGAGGATCGCCTCGCGGTCGGTTCGCGTCTGTGGGCCCGAGGTCAGTGGCGCACCTTGACGGCATCCAAGCGGCTTCCGCAGCGCTGGCTGGTTCATTTCGAGGGTTTCGACGACCGCACCGCCATCGAAGAACTGACCAACGCCCCGCTCTACGCAGAGCCGGTGGCAGACCCCGAGGCATTGTGGGTCCACGAGTTGCTGCAGTCCGAGGTCGTCGAGGTCGATGGCACAGGGCGCGGGCGGTGTGTTGCAGTGCTTGCCAACCCCGCCCACGACCTGCTCGAACTCGACTCGGGTGCGCTCGTGCCGATCACATTTGTGTTGACCTGCATCGATGGCGTCACCACGATCGATCCACCGCCGGGATTGTTCGACCTCAACACCTGAAGCCTGCGCGCCGATCAAGCCGTAGAGTTGCCGACAATGCGAATCGACGTCTTCACCATTTTCACGGGTCTCGTCGATGGTTTTTGCAGCGAGAGTCTGCTCGGTAAGTGCCGAACCATCGGTCTGCTGGATCTGCGCTGCCATGACCTGCGCGAGCACACCACAAACGCGCATCGCACTGTTGATGACGCACCGTTTGGCGGGGGAGCGGGAATGGTGATGCAGCCCGGTCCAATCTTCGCGTCCGTGGAGGCAGCGAATCCGCCCCGTCCGCTGTTCTTGCTCGGTCCGGGCGGGCGTCGATTCGACCAACAACTCGCTCACGAGCTCGCCGCCGCTGGTGGATTCAGCCTGCTCTGCGGTCGATACGAAGGCATCGATCATCGCGTCCGCGAGCATCTCGTCGATGACGAACTGTCGGTTGGCGACGTGGTGCTGTCCGGTGGAGAAGTCGCTGCGTGCCTGGTCATTGAGGCTGTCACCCGGTTGTTGCCCGGGGCGATGGGCAACGACACCAGTCCTGTGACCGAGAGCTTCGGTGAGTCAGGCCTGCTCGAGGAACCGCAGTACACCCGTCCGAGCGACTTTCGTGGTTGGGCAGTCCCCGATGTGCTGCGCGGCGGTGATCACGCGAAGGTCGCGCGCTGGCGTCACGCACAGTCCTTGTACCGCACGCGTCGGTATCGGCCAGACCTGATCGAACGTCGCGGCGGACTTTCAGATGATGAGCAGCGCTTGTTGGAAGAGTTCCCCCCGACGGCCTATCCTTGAGCGTTCGCCATTCAGGCGCCCATCCCGGGCTGTTACGAAAGACCGCGTCATGAAGTCCACCGATCTTGTAGACAACCAGTACCTGCGCACCGACATCCCCCACTTCGGGCCTGGCGACGAAGTCAAGGTGCATGTCAAGGTCATCGAGGGCAACAAAGAGCGCGTCCAGATCTTCCAGGGCAATGTCATTGGTATCCACGGCAGCGGTATCGCCGAGACCTACACCGTTCGAAAGGTCAGCTACGGCGTCGGGGTCGAGCGCACCTTCCCGATGCATACGCCCACGGTGGCCAAACTCGAAGTCGTTCGCCGCGGCGATGTCCGCCGCGCCAAGCTGTACTACCTGCGTGATCGTTCGGGTAAGTCAGCCAAGATCAAGGAAAAGCGCGACCGCTGACCATTCGGTCGGTGGCCGTTTATTCGGTGAAAGCACCCACGATTGAGCTCTGACGACCTCGAGAACTACGAGTCCGAGCGAGAGCTTCAACTCGCGCAGGAATACCAAGACGTCGCGGCCATGTTCCGTTTCGCCGTGGAGACCGAGCGCCGGTTCTACTTGGCCAATGCCGTGCAGGTGACACAACTTGCCGATGCGGCGCGGCCACTCATCGAGGTGGTGCTTACAGACGCATGGGTGTGGGATATGTACCGCAAGACCCGCTTCGTCCCGAAGGTGAGAGTCCTCACATTCAAGGACGTGAACATCGAGGAACTTCCTCCGGCCGATCTGTAGATCTATCCCGTGCGGCTCGCGGCCGCTGGGGCGAGGATCAAGCAGCCCGATGGTATGCGGCCCACGGCTATCACATCGTCGATCGAAACTGGCGTGTCGCCAGCGGCGAGCTCGATCTCGTTGCACGCCGCGGTGATCTCGTCGCATTCGTCGAGGTCAAGACGAGAGCGACCGACGCGTACGGCGACCCGTCGCTCGCCGTCACAGCCCGAAAGCAACTGCGCTTGCGCCGACTCGCAGCGTCGTGGTTAGCGGCCAACGGGTTGCACGGCGTCGAGGTGCGTTTCGACGTCGTGGCCGTGCTCGGGGTTCGTGTGCGCGTGATCGAGGCAGCGTTCTGAACCGTTCGGTGCGCTCGCGCGAGGTCGGCAGGTTCAAGCGTTCAGCCGACGAGCGCCCAGATGACGAGCGCGAGCACGATCGCGATCGACGCAACGACAAGCGCGACATCGCCGGGTTTGGGGACGAACTTACGGTGAGGGTTATAGCCCATGGCATCAGTATCGTCGCCAGACATGGAAACTATCGAGGTCACGCGCCACGAGGGCGTTGTCACCATCATGCTCAATCGGCCGGAGAAGAAGAACGCAGCCACGCAACAGATGTGGGACGAACTGCTTTCAACCTTTCGCGAGATCTCGTCTCGGGCAGATGATCGTGTCGTAGTCGTCACTGGAGCGGGTGGCGAGTTCTGCTCGGGGGCCGACCTGTGGGCCGCTCCCTCCGAGGGACCGCCTCGCCATCAGCTCAGCGCGATGCGCCACATCTCAGACGTTGCATTGGCCCTCCATCGTCTACCGCAGCCCACCATCGCCAAGGTGCGCGGTGTTGCCGTCGGTGCAGGCTGCAATCTCGCGTTCGGCTGCGACTTGGTGGTTGCCTCCGACACTGCTCGCTTCTCCGAGATCTTTTCACGACGCGGCCTCTCGCTCGATTTCGGTGGATCGTGGGTGTTGCCGCGCCGGGTGGGCCTCCACGTGGCCAAAGAGCTCGCGTTCTTCGGCGACATCGTCAATGCTGCAGAGGCGAAGGCGTTCGGCCTCGTCAACCGTGTTGTGGCCGACGCAGAACTCGACGCATTCGTCGCAGAATGGGCGGCGCGCTTGGTGGCATCGCCGCCTGTGGCGCTCGCACAGACAAAGCGGATGCTGAACAATGCGATGAACGTGACGATGGAGGAAGCACTCGACGACGAAGGTGCCGCGCAGACGGTGAACTTCGGGACCAGAGACACCCCAGAGGCAATCGCGGCGTTCATGGAAAAGCGCGAGCCTCAGTTTCTCGGGCGCTGACACGGCGGCCGCCTGACACCTCGCGACGGCGGGCCCACAGTAGGTTGACGACGTGAAGTGGCTGGCAGCAACCGTTTTGGTGTGCGCATGCTTGGTCGCGTCGCCGGCAACGTTTGCTGCCGCAGATCAACCAAACGTTCCACCTGACACAACCCCTGTTGAACCGACCCCGACAGAGCCAGCCGTAGCACCGACGTCGGACTCCGTCGTCGTCCAAAGTCCAGCTGCTGGTCCGCTCGTCGTGGTTCCGGCGCAATGCAATGCTCCTCGCCAGGCAACCGTTGTGTTCGTCGGGCTGATGTTGGCCAAGGACGCGCGCACGGCGCGATTCCGGCTTGAGCAGGTGCGTGCCGGAAGCGCCGTCGGCTACGCGGTGACGGATCTCATCGATGTGCGTTTCGACGACGACGTACGGTTCTTGACCTCGAATGAGGAGTACCTCGTGGGGGCGGCGCCCCTCGATGGCAATCTCGTTCTGGCCTCAAAGGTGCGTGATGCAAAGCCATTGTTTGGTGGCAACGCCGTCATTGGAATCAACAACAACACGGTCGAGTGCCCAACGGTCGACGATCCGGTGCGGACGTTGCGGGTCGATGGCACGCCAATTGACAGCGGAGTCTTTCGGGGTCTCAAGGGTGCCAAGCGCGACCTCCTCCTCGCAGTTGTCATCCCGGTGGTGTGGGCGTTCCTGATTGTGATGGTGCTCGTTCTGTTCCGTTGGATCCTGATGGCGATGCTGGTGATGGTGCGCCGGGTGGTCGACGGCGACACACCTTCGCCGGCGCGCCGCGTACGCCAGCACGATCACGCTCGTTAGACCGCACTCGCTCGCTCGCTCACGTTCGTGAGGTGGAGACTCAGGTCTCCGAGCTGGAACGCGCAGCGATGGCGCGTTCGCGAATGTCGGTGACCGCGTGTTCAAGGCCGAGCGGGTCGCGGAACAAGGCGCTGCCTGCGACGAGTACATTCGCTCCGGCGCGCGCAGCTCCGGCGACCGTGTCGGGCCCAATGCCACCATCGACCTCGACATCGACAACGTCGCTGAGACCCGCGGCGGCGATCATGTCGCGCACCTCGCGGATCTTGGGTTCCATCGTTGCGATGTAAGACTGTCCGCCGAATCCAGGATTGACGGTCATCACGAGCACCATGTCGACCAGATCGAGCACGTGCGCCACAGCGCTGGCGGGCGTCGCCGGGTTCAGAGCGACTGCAGCCTTGGCCCCGAGGGATCGGATGTTGCCCAAGGTTCGGTGGAGGTGAGTGCACGCCTCGGCATGCACGATGAGTCTCTCACAACCTGCCTTCACGTACGCCGGTGCCATAACATCGGGTGTGAGTACCATCAAGTGCGCTTCGAACGGCACGGAGGCGTGCCGGCGAGCGCTGGCGATGACGTCGGGACCGAATGTGAGATTCGGTACGAACTGTCCGTCCATTACATCCCATTGGATCCGGTCGACTCCTGCCGCCTCGAGCGCGGCAATTGCCTCACCCAGAACGGACAGATCGACGGGAAGAACAGAGGGAGCGATTTCGATCGGCCGTTGCATCGCTCAAGACGCTACAGAACCTGAGGGATCGGAACACCAAACCGCCTACGATCGAAATGATGGAAGTCGAAGAACTGCGCCCCTCGCACATGGTGGTCGGGGGCGCCGCGTTGGCCAGAGATGTGAATGGCCGTGTGGTCTTTGTTTCAGGCGCGATTGCAGGGGAGACCGTCCGGGTGACGTATCGCACGAAGAAGAAGGACTTTGCCGTCGCCGATGTGGCCGAAGTTCTACATGCGTCGCCGAGCCGTGTCGCTGAGGTATGCGAGGCGTGGAACCGCGGCTGTGGTGGCTGCGATTGGATGCACATCGAGCCGCAGGCCCAGCTTCGATTCAAGACCGAAATGGTGCGTGAGGCGCTGACGCGTACGTCCAAGTTGGAAAATCCAACTGTGGTCGCTGGCGGAGCAATTGCGCCGTGGGGATATCGAACCACGGTGAGAGTTGGTGTCCACCCGTCAGGTCGGGTGGGCTTCAGGTCGCGACGTTCGCACGAACTGGTGCTGACCGACGCCTGCCCGGTCGCACATCCGAGGATCAACGACATGCTCGAATCAGTCACCGCCGACCGTACCGAAGAAGTCACACTTCGGGTCGGCGTTGCAAACGACGAGCTCGCCGCATGGGCAGACACCGGGGGCGAGATCTTCGGCCTCGGAGCGGGCATCACGCATGGGCTTCATGCAGTCGTTCATGAAGATGTGAACGGCCATCGTTTCATGGTTTCGGCGGGTTCGTTCTTCCAGTCGTCTCCCGAAGCTGCCGAGCTCTTGATTGCGGCTGTGGGCCGCGCAGCGTTCGGCATGAAGCTCGACGCGTGTTCTGTCGTCGATGCCTACGGCGGTGTCGGGCTATTCGCGGCGACCGTGGCCCGTCATGCGCACCACGTGGTGTTGGTCGAGGCATCTCCTTCGGCGTGCGCCGATGCCCGGCACAATCTCGCCCTGCAGCGCGGCGATGGACGCTGCGAGGTGATCGAGTGCCGCGTCGAGGACTGGGAGCCCACCGCAGCCGACCTCGTCATCGCCGATCCGGCACGCAGCGGTCTCGACAGGCTGGCGGTCGAGCGGCTCATTGCGACGAATGCGGCGCGCATCGTTCTTGTCAGCTGCGATGCGGGTTCGATGGCGCGCGACACCCGGTTGTTGGTCGAGCGCGGCTACGCCCATCAGACCACTGAGGTCTTCGACGTCTTCCCCAACACCTCGCATATCGAGGCCGTTACGCGATTTGATCGTGTGGGTTGACAACCAGTTGTCGGAGTTGTCTCAGCGCACGGTGGATGCGATTTGGGACAAGTCGAGATACTCCTCGAGTCGCGTGATCTGGCCGTCGGCTACATCCACGCGCAGTGCGGCGGGAAGATCGAGTTCACCGTTCTTTGCTGTCCCACGCAGGACGTGCTGTTGGAAGTAGCCGCCGTCGATCACAGTGCGGCGAATGCGTCGATTTCCTGAGGCGTCATTGCGGTGTCCTTCGCTCTTTGGCTCAATCCTTCATCTCTTCTGAGCCCAGAGGTACACGCCAGTGGCACACTGGTCGGGTGCTGAAGCCCGTGTTGTCGCCCGAAGTTGCCGCCGCAGTGGCCGACCATTCGCCTGTCGTGGCGCTCGAGTCCACCATCTTTTCGAATCTCGGCTTGCCGTCTCCCTTCAACGCCGACGCGCTGAGCAGTTGCCTCGCCGCGGTGCGCTCAGGCGGGGCGGTGCCCGCGTTGACTGCGGTGCTCGATGGCGTTGCGCGCGTCGGGCTCGACGAATCCGAACACGAGCGGATCTTGGGTGTTGCCCGTAAGGTGGCCGAACGAGATCTCGCTGTCGCCATCGGGCAGTCATGGGCGTTCGGTGCAACCACCGTTTCTGCGTCTGTGGCACTGGCGGCAGCCGCAGGGTTGTCTGTGTTCGCGACCGGCGGAATCGGCGGTGTGCACCGTGCGGCTGAGCTCACGGGTGACGTGTCTGCTGATCTCGATGCCCTCGCACACCAGCCGGTGATCACTGTGTGCGCCGGTGCAAAGGCATTCCTCGACCTCGGTAAGACGCTCGAGTACCTCGAGACCGTGGGCGTTACGGTGCTCGGCTGGCAGCACGATTGGTTCCCGGCGTTCTACACACGAAGCTCGGGTTTGCGTCTGACCTACCGGGCGGAGTCCAGCGACGAGGTTGCTGCGATCTTCGCGGCACGAAGTCGTCCATCGGCCGGCCTGCTCCTGACCGTTCCGATCCCGGTCCGCGACGAACTCGATGCAACGATGCTCGACAGTGTGCTCGAGCAAGCCTTGCGCGACTGCAGCACCGCCGGTGTGACTGGCGCGGCGGTCACACCCTTCGTGCTGGGTCGCATCGCTGAGGCAACAGCCGGAAAGAGCATCCCTGCCAATCTTGCTCTGGCCGCCAACAACGCTGCTGTCGCGGCAGACGTGGCTAGCGCGATTTCCCGAGCCGCTCGCTAACTCGACGCAAGAAGCGGTCGCGCTGCTCGGGGGTGGAGCGGTCGATGTTGTACATCGCCAGCCAGTTCACTCGACACGTTGGTCGGCAAAGAACGCGGAGACTGCGTAGCGCGGTCCGCTTGCCACCTTCACCCTCAAGGGCGTTGATCCATTTCGATGATCCGTGTGTCGTGATCACCTGAAGGTGGCCGATGTTGCGTAGCAACGGCCGCAAGCGTCGGCTGCCTTGGGGTAATTGCCAGGCCACACCGTTGATCCACACTCGGTCGATCCAGCCCTTGAGCATCGCCGGCTGGCCGGCCCACCAGGTGGGGTAGATGAGTACCAACGACTCGCACCAACGCAGATTGGCTCCATGTACCGCAACTTCGGGCTTGGTGGATGGGTCGTCAAGGTGATGGAGATGATCGTCGGCCGAAAAGACTGGGTCGAAACCTTCGGCGTAGAGGTCCGTGAGGCGAACTTCGTGGCCGCCGATCCGAAGTGCTTCCAGCGCTGCATCCCGAACCGCACATGCGAACGAGTCGGGCGTCGGGTGACAGTAGATGACCAGCGTCTTCACAATGAGGACATCCGCTTCTCGACCTCGTTGATGAATGCAGTGCGCTGCTCGGGCGTTGACGAGTCGACCGAATAGAACCCCAGCCAGGTGCCGCGCGTGCGCAGGCCTGTGTTGAGCCGCAACGCGCGCATCAGCGTGCGGCGTCCGTTGTCATTGATCGCTTTTACGTACATTCGCGATGAGCCGTAGGTACTGATACCCACGATATGACGAACTCGTTTCAGGCCGGGACGAACGCGGTGGTCTTCGTTGAACACAAACGCGACGCCGGGAATCATCGTCTTTTCCAGCCAGCCCTTGAGCATTGCGGGAAGGCCGCTCCACCACGTGGGGTAGACGAAGACAAGTATGTCGGCCTCGCGCAGGGCATCGACGGACGTGGCCACGTGCGGGTCCACGATCGGGTTGTCGCCGTGGTAGGCATCTCGCTCGGCGCGTGTCATCGCTGGTTGGAACGGCATCGCGTACAGGTCGAGCACGGTGACTTCGTGGCCGCCACGGTGCAGACCTCGAACAGCGGCGTCGCAAGTCGCCCTCGTAAAGCTCAGCTCGCGCGGATGGGTAAGGACGACGACGGCACGCATGTCGTGATTGACGCTAGCCCGTAGTCGACGAGCGCTGAAAGGTACCATCGATGTTCGAGGGTCGCTCGGAAACGTGGCACCGAGCCCCTCCTCTGGAAGGGCGTCTGTGAGCGATCAGAACGAAACGGAGTTGGCCGGCTGGGACGCCGTCATCGAGCGCTTCGACCGTCGGCGAACGAGCGCAAGCGAGATGGGCGGCGCTGCACGCATCGATCGCCAGCACGCCAAGAACGCGCTCACGGCTGTCGAGCGCGTGAACGCGCTACTCGATCCCGGCACGTTCCGCGAGATCGGCACCTTCGCCGGGAATGCCGTCGGCGCACCACGCGATGCCTTCGTTGCAGGCCATGGTCTCATCGACTCTCGACCCGTTCTCGTGGGCGCTGAGGATGCCACGGTCCAGGGCGGATCGATCGGCTCGGCAGGCATGTCGAAACGGGCCCGCTTAGCGGCGCTCGCCGCGCAAGAAAAGGCGCCATTGGTCATCCTGCTCGACGGTGCGGGGCACCGCGTCAACGCCGAGCCCGAGCGCCTTCGGCCTGCCCCTACGGATCTGTCACTGCTCGCCGATCTCGCCGGGGTGGTACCCACGATCGCGGTGGTCCTCGGTGCGTCCGCCGGCCACGGCGCGCTCACGGCTCCGCTCTGCGACATCGTCATCATGGTGCACGGTCGCGGGCAACTGTTTGTCGCTGGTCCGCCGTTGGTCGCGGCCGCAACGGGCGAGCAGATCGACAAGGAATCGTTGGGTGGCAGTGAGGTTCATCTCGCCTCTGGGGTTGCCCATCTCGGCGCAACCGATGATCATCACGCCCTCGCGCTTGCGCGCCAGGTGTTGTCGTATCTGCCGGCGAACACGACCGAGGCGCACCCGCCCTCACGCTCAGCATCGCTCACCGATCTGATACCCGCCAACCAGCGCTCGCCCTACGACATGGGTCCGGTCCTGGACGCGATATTCGATGGCCATTCCACGTTTGTGATTCAGGACCGTTTTGGCGCTTCGTTGATCACGGCCTTTGCGCGGCTCAACGGTGTGGCCGTGGCCGTCGTGGCCAACCAGCCGATGGTGCGCGGCGGGGCACTCGACGCCGATGCAGCAGCAAAGGCGACTCGCTTCATCGACCTCGCGGCAGCCCACGGTTTGCCGCTCGTGCTCCTCGCCGACAACCCCGGCGTCATTCCCGGCGCGAGCGCTGAGCGCTCGGGAGCGTTGCGTGCGGCGGCGCGGCTGTTCGTAGCGCAACACCGCCACCCGGGTCCCAAGCTGCACGTGACGGTGCGCAAGGCCTACGGCTTCGGTAGTTCCGTAATGGGCCAGAATCCCTATGACGGCCAAACGGTTTCCCTGGCCCTGCCCGATGCAACCGTCGGGGCGATGCCTGCTCGGGGCGGTGCGGACGTGATCGCGGCTGACGATCCCACGCGGCAGCGTCTCGCCGAACTCGAGGTCGGCGGTCCATGGCGCCAGGCCGACACGATGAGCTACGACGAGGTTGTGCTTCCAGGCGATCTCCGTCAGGCGCTCATTGATGCTCTCCGCTTGGCTTCTGGACGAGGTGCTCGATCAGCTGACGGCGCGCGGCATCGTCCAGATCTGCGACCGTGAACTCCACACACGCGACCCACCCCCGACCTCTCCGACCCACGGCGGGGTGGGTGTACCTCGCCGTCTTCATTGCGATCGGGCTGTCGCTGAGCATGCTCGGGCCATCGCTCACCTATCTGCGCGAACGGGCGCAGGTGAGCAAGGGCGACATCGGCGCGCTGTTTGTGGCGCAGGCACTCGGCTACCTCAGCGGATCGCTCCTCAGCGGTCGCGTGTACGACCGAGGGTTCGGACATCGAGTTGTCGCAGGCGCGCTCATCGGCATCGTTGCCTCAATGCTGATGATCCCCAAGTGCACCTCTGTATTGGCGCTTGCAGTTCCTTTCGCGTTGATCGGGATATTTGCCGGTTGTATCGACGTTGGATGCAACACGCTCGTCGTATGGCACACGCGTGGTGCCGGTTCGGCGCGATTACTGAACGCTCTGCATCTGTTTTTCGGAATCGGTGCGTTGGCGAGTCCGCTCCTCGTTGACCGTTCTTTGGCTTGGAGTCACAGTCTCAGCCTTTTGGCGGGTCTCGTAGCGGTGTATTCGCTGGTGCTGGCGGCTGTCGTCTTGCTGCACGAAACGCCGACCCCGTTCGCGTTTGGCGCGTCGCAACCATCCACGCCCGTGCAGACACCGGTGCGTGTGCTCGCAGTCATCAGCGTCTTCTTTTTTCTCTACGTTGGGGTAGAGGTTGGTTTCAGCGGGTGGCTGAAGACCTATGCCGAGGGCATCAACCTTGCCGGCGCCAGCGCGCCAACGCTGCTGAATACAGCGTTCTGGGTGTCGTTCACACTCGGTCGGCTCGTGGCCGTGGTGCTGGCATCGCGTGTTCGATCAGGCTTGTTGCTAGCGACAGCGTGCAGTCTCACCATCGTTCTGCTCGGTGTCATGGTCCTCGCCGATGGCCGGTCAAGCGCAGTGTGGGTGACGACCGTGCTGATCGGGTTTGCAGTCGCGCCCCAGTTCGCCACCATGATCGCGTACGCCGAGGAACACATTGCGCTGTCAGGCCGGTCGACGTCGTGGTTCGTGAGTGGTGCTGGCATGGGCGGGCTCGTGCTCCCGTTCTTGATCGGCCAGATGCTCGATCGTTCGGGCAGCGCGGCGATGCCCGTTGCGGTCTTCTTCGCAGCAATCGCGACCACGGGCTGGCTACTGGTCGTGCGTCACGAGTTGGTCAGACGATCGATCCCGACTGTTGTTGCGACCGTCGTTACGCACTGAGGAAGGCGGGCGACTCGCCGCCGCCATGCGCGAGCACGTTCGCGCCAGTCACGTAGCTCGCCAACGGTGAACCAAGGTAGATACAGAGATCACCGATCTCGCTGGGCAACGCGAGGCGCCCGAGTGGAACCGTTGCGCCGACTGCCGCGATACCGGCTTCGTCGCCGTAGAACAGGTGGGCCTGTTCGGTGCGGATCATCCCGGCACTGATGCTGTTGACACGGACCTTTGGCGCCCATTCGAGCGCAGAGGTGGCCGTGTAGTTGTTGAGGCCAGCCTTAGCGGCGCCATATGCAGCGACAGTGGGCGACGGTCGCACCGCGCACACGCTGGAGATGTTGATGATCGCGCCACCGTTTGATTGTTGCTGCATGTGGTGGTTGGCCTGCTGGCTGCAGTAGATCGCCGCGAGCAGGTTGAGTTGCACGAGACGTTCGGTGATGCGTGGCGAGGCGGTAGAGGTGTCTACGGGTGGGGACCCACCGGCATTGTTGACGAGCACATCGAGGCTGCCGTTCGAGGCAACGACGGCGTCGATGAGCGCGAACGCAGCATCGCCGTCGCGCAGGTCGGCGGAGAAGAACTGCCAGTCAGCGGAAAGGTCATCGACGGGCTTTCGTGCGCACACGGCAACCGTCGCGCCGGCATCGGCAAACCGTTGGGCGATGCCGCGACCAACACCCTTCGTGGCGCCGGTGACGAGCACCACCTTGCCTGCGTAATCGATTGTGACGGCCATGCGGCAAGCGTAGTCACTCGAATCTGACGCTCCGTCAGATAGCAACTAGTGTCGGTTCATGGGGATTTCCATGAAGATGCATGAGCACGGTATTGCCGAGGTCATCGTCGACTGTCCGCCGGTGAATGCGCTCACGGTTGCGGGCTGGTTCGAGTTGGCAGATTGCGTCACCGCCGCCGGTCGCGACGCGAACACGCGTGTGGTCGTGTTGCGATCCGACGGTCGTGGCTTCAACGCCGGTGTCGACATCAAGGAGATGCAAAAGACCACTGGCTTCGACGCGCTGCTCGGCGCAAACCGTGGCTGTTATGCTGCCTTCGCTGCCGTCTACGAGTGTGCCGTGCCGGTGATCGCGGCTGTCAACGGGTTCTGCGTCGGTGGCGGTATCGGCCTCGTGGGTAATGCCGACATCATCATCGCGAGCGACGACGCAACGTTTGGCTTACCCGAGGTAGATCGCGGCGCGCTCGGCGCAGCCACGCATCTGTCGCGGCTAGTGCCTCAGCACAAGATGCGCGCAATGGTGTACACCGCGGCGACTGCCACGGCCGCCGAGTTGCATCACTTCGGCAGCGTGTTGCAGGTGGTGCCCCGGGCCGAACTGCGCGACGCGGCGATGGCCGTCGCTGAGACGATTGCCGCGAAGTCGCCAGCTGTCATGCGCGCCGCCAAAGAGTGTCTCAACGGCATCGATCTGTGGGATGTCAAGCGCAGCTACCGATTCGAGCAGGGCTTCACCTTCGAACTCAATCTGTCAGGGGTCGCCGACGAATTGCGCGACGACTTCGCAGGAACAGACAAAGCACACGGAAAGACAACTGAATGAGTCGCGACAAACGAATCACCGAGGATGATGCGATCGCAGCATTGTCAGACGGCATGACCATCGGCATCGGTGGGTGGGGGAGTCGACGCAAGCCGATGAGTCTCGTACGCGCGCTTGTGCGTTCGTCACTCAGAGATCTCACCATTGTGTCGTACGGTGGCCCCGATGTTGGCCTGCTCGCCGCCGCCGGCAAGATCCGCCGCATCATCTACGGTTTCGTGTCGCTCGACTCGATTCCGCTCGAGCCACATTGGCGTGCAGCGCGACAGGCCGGCACCATTGCCGAGCCCGTCGAGTACGACGAAGGCATGTTGCAGTGGGCGCTGTACGCCGGTTCGCTGCGGTTGCCGTTCTTGCCAACTCGGGCGGGGCTCGGTTCCGGTGTCACTGATGTGAACCCGACGCTGCGTACGGTCCGTTCGCCCTACGCCGATGGCGAGGACTTGCTGGCGGTTCCTGCCATCCGCCTCGATGCCGCATTCGTGCATCTCAACCGCAGTGACAAGAGCGGCAACGCGCAGTTCCTCGGTCCCGATCTTTACTTCGACGACTTGTTCTTGTCCGCCTGTGAACCCGGCCACCGGTACTTGAGTTGCGAAAAGGTCGTCGCGACCGATGCGTTGCTCAATGAAGGGACCTTTCATACCCTGCGCATTAACCGCAGCATGGTGGACGGTGTCATCGAAGCGCCGAACGGGGCTCACTTCACCACGTGCGAACCCGACTATGGCCGCGATGAAGCTTTTCAAAAGGCCTACGTCACCGCTGCGGGCAACGCCGATGACTGGCGAGCGTTCAGTGAGCGCTTCTTGCTGGGGAGCGAGACGCAGTACCAGGCCGCCGTTGCAGAGTGGAAGGCACAGTCATGACCGCACTTGCCGACATCGTGGTGATGGCTGCCGCGGAGGCGTTCCGTGGCGATGGGGAGATTTTCGCAAGCGGCATGGGCACGATTCCAATGTTGGCTGCACGTACCGCGCGCAGCACGTTCGAGCCCGATCTTCTTGTCAGCGATGGCGAGGCCTTCTACATCGGTAACGAGTTGCCGATCGGTGGTACGGACAAGCTGATCGAAGGTTGGATTCCGTTTCGCAGTGTGTTCGACACCCTGTGGGGCGGTCGCCGCCACGTCATGATGGGCGCCAGTCAGATCGATCGTTTCGGTAATACCAACATTGCCAACATCGGTTCGTGGGATCGCCCTAAGGCACAGTTGCTCGGCGTGCGCGGTGGCCCCGGCAACACCATCAATCACGCCACGAGCTTCTTCATCCCCAAGCACACCACCAAAGTGTTCGTCACCAAAGTCGACATGGTGAGTGGACTTGGATACGACCGTGCAGCGCTGCTGTCCGAGTTTGTGCAGCGCAATCACCGTCTACCGCGGGTCGTGACCAACCTCGCTGTGCTCGACTTCAACTCGCCCGATCACTCGATGCGCCTCGTCAGCGTGCATCCGGGTATCACCGTGGCCGATGTGCAGACCGCAACAGGCTTCGAGCTCATTGTCGACGGCGAGATTCCTGAAACGCCTGGCCCGAATGAAGCCGAACTCGCGGTGATCAACCGCCTCGACCCGCGCGGACTGCGCCACCGCGATGTGTCGTGATGGGCGCCGTGTCGTGATGGGCGCGGTGTCGTGATGGGCGCGGTGTCGTGATGCATCCTCGCTTACGTACGGGTCTGTGCGACCTTTTCGGTATCGAGTATCCGATCGTGCAAACCGGTATGGGCTGGGTCGCGGGAGCGCGACTCACTAGCGCCACATCGAACGCCGGTGGACTCGGGATTCTGGCCAGCGCGACGATGGACTTCGCGCAACTCACGAACGCGATAACCGAGGTCAAGTCGCGAACGACCAAGCCTTTCGGCGTGAACTTGCGCGCCGACTCGGCCGATGTCGGCGACCGCGTGAAGTTACTCATCGATCAGCAGGTGCGCGTGGCCAGCTTTGCGCAAGCGCCGAAAGAAGCCTTGATTTCGCAGCTCCACGATGGTGGTGTGCTCGTTGTTCCCTCTATCGGAGCAAAGCGCCACGCTGAGAAGGTCTTGCAGTGGGGTGTCGATGCGGTGCTCGTGCAAGGCGGTGAGGGTGGCGGTCACACCGGCTCGGTGCCCACCACGATCTTGCTGCCGCAAGTGGTGGATGCGGTTGCGGGCAAGGTGCCGGTGATTGCTGCGGGTGGCTTCTTCGATGGACGGGGCCTCGTTGCTGCGTTGGCGTATGGCGCCGATGGCATCGCGATGGGAACCCGGTTTTTACTCACCAGTGATTCCTCAGTTCCTCAGTCGGTGAAGGACTTCTATCTCGCCCGATCCGTCACGGACACAACCGTCAGCAAGCAGGTCGATGGTGTGCCGCACCGCGTGTTGAACACCGATCTCATCAACGAACTCGAGAGTGGCCGCGGCAAGCTGCTTGCCCTCCCGAGGGCAATGATCAACGCCTTGAAGTTCCGCAAGATGACCGAGGTGACGCTGCGCTCGATGGTCGCCGAGGGCCGCGCAATGCGCAAGAGCATGGACCTCACGTGGACTCAGGTCGTGATGGCCGCGAACACGCCGATGTTGCTCAAGGCAGCACTCGTAGACGGTCGAGTCGACAGTGGAGTCATGGCCAGTGGGCAAGTGGTCGGAGTCATCGACGATCTACCCACGTGCGCCGATCTGATCTCGCGAATCATCGACGATGCCAGTGCGGTGTTGAAGGGACTGGACGCGTAGTGGTCGCAACAGTGCTGGTCAGTGAGGCGGGTGTCCGCGCTGCGGTTGGTTCGAATTTGGGTCACAGCGAGTGGCTTGAGATCACTCACGATCGCCTGGCACTGTTCGAGCAGGCCACTGGCGACAACGCATCGACATACCTCTCGATCAGTTTGTCGAACATGTTTCTGCCACAGATCGTCGAGGTCCAGGGCTTCGCGATGGGGATCAACTACGGCACGGATGCCGTGCGCTTTCCTGTACCGATCGCTGCGGGTATGCGTGTGCGTGGCAGCGCCTCGTTGCTCGACGTGGTAGAGGTCAGGGGTGGGGTGCAGACCCGCATGTTGATCACGATCGAGCAGGTGCGCGGTGAGCCGCTTTGTGTCATCGAGTCAATTTCGCGATGGCTGCACTAGCTGCCGTCCACGGATAAGAGAGAGATCAGGGGGAAGTGCGATGAGTGTGATGCAAATGTTTCGGGTGGACAATCGCGTTGCGTTCGTCAACGGAGCCGGACGCGGGATCGGTGCTGCTTCAGCGCTTGCACTCGCGGAGGCGGGCGCCGACGTCGCGATTCGGGCGCGGACCCTGCCGCAACTCGAGGAGGTTGCGGAAGGCATTCGCACATTCGGCCGCCGGGCATACGTGTTGCAGGCAACCGATGAGCCGGGTGACGATGTTGCCGCACTCGAGCGCGCCGTCGAGCAGTTCGGGTCGCTCGACATCTTGGTCAATGTTGTCGGTGGCGCAATGCCTGGGGCCTTCCTCAAAGCCTCTGATCGAAAGCTCGCCGAATCGTTCGACTTCAACGTCACGGTGCCATTGCGACTCAGCCGTGCGGCGGTGCCACACATGCTTGCTGGGGGCGGTGGCTCGATCGTCAACATCACGTCGTCGATGGGGCATCTCGTCGCGCGCGGGTTCAGCACCTACGGGACTGTGAAGGCCGCGCTCGACCATGCAACGCGGCTGATGGCGGCCGACCTGTCACCAAAGATCCGCGTCAACGGCGTTGCTCCCGGAGCGATCCACACCGAGGCGCTCGAAGTGATCATGCGTGATCCCGAGATTCGTGCAGGCATCGAAGCAGCAACCCCAATGCGCCGCTTGGGTACTGTCGATGACATCGCCGCCGCCGTGTTGTATTTGTGCAGTCCGGCGAGTAGCTACGTCACGGGTCAGATCATCGACGTGGACGGTGGAATTCGTATCCCCAACTTTCAGATGCCATTCGCTGACCTGTGACGGAGCCGATCGAGGCCGAAGCCCCGCCAGCGAAATCGGCTGGCGTTGGTTCGTTGCACATCTTTCGTCACCGTGGGTTCACGCTCTTTTTTGTCGCTGCCTCGATCTCCAACGGAGGTAGCTGGATGCAGCTGGTGGCGGTGCAGGCGCTGATGTACGACCTCACGCATCGCGGCACATGGCTCGGTCTTTCGACGGTGGTGAGCCTGGTGCCGGCGGTTCTGCTCACGCCGTACGCAGGTGTGCTCGCCGATCGCATCTCGCGCCAGACCATCCTTCAGATCACGCAGAGCGTGCAGATGTGCACGGCATTCGCGTTGTGGGGTCTGTACGCCGGTCACGTCATCACGCCCTTGTGGATCATCGCGCTCGGCTTCGTGAACGGCGTATCAACAGGATTCCAAACCAGTGCGTGGCAATCCTTCGTGCCGTTGCTCGTGCCCGCCGATGAGATGCTGCAGGCGGTACGCCTCAACAGCGTCCAGTTCACGCTGGCCCGAGCGATCGGCCCGGCCCTCGGCGGTCTCGTGGTGCGGTTCGGAGGTATCGGTGCGGCCATCTTGTGTAACGCGGTGACCTACGTACTTGTCATCGTCACCTTGGTGATCGTGCGTACGCGCGCCAGCGCCATGACCTCACGACAACAGGGTGTGCTGGCCGGTCTTTTGCAGGGCGCGCGCTATATGTGGCAGCGACGACCGCTGCGGCTCGCAGTGTTGTTGGCGTTGGCAGCGTCCACGTTCGGTCAGGCCTTGCAATACATTGCGTCGGCGTTGTCCGAGCGGTTGTTCCACCATCCCAGCAACGGCAACGCCGGTCTCCTCACTGCGCTTGGTGTCGGTGCCTTGCTCAGCTCGGCATACACAGTCCGAATGGGCGACCGCCTGCGACGATCGACGCAATCGCTTGTCTCGATCGCGTTGTTCATCATCGCGATCGCGATGCTTGCGGCGACGCATTCGTATCAGCTTGGTCAGGTGGCGTATTTCATCGCGGGTGTGGCGCATCTGCAAATGGCTGTTGCACTGAACACTCTGATTCAGGGCACGGTTCCCGACGAATACCGGGGACGCGCGATGAGCTTCTATCTCCTCGGGATACTGGCGGGCATCCCGCTTGGGTCGCAGATCCTCGGTTCACTCGGCGATGTCATCGGATTTCGACGCACGCTGATCCTTGACGCAGCTGCGTTTGCGCTTGTGCTCGGGGCGCTCGTGGTCTCTGGCTGGTGGCGTGATCTCGATGCGACGCCGGAGGAGATATCCGACCCCGTGCATGCAAAAATCGGCTAGTCCGCTGCTACCTCATCCAGGTATTCAACGCCGGTGAGTTCTTCGGATTCCAGCCACAGTCGCTCCGCCACATCGCGTCGGTGGCTGTAGGCATTTGAGTGCACCTTGATGGGGTAGCCACGTGCTTGGGTGAGGCCATCGGGGCCGTAGTACTCGCCGCCTCTGACCTGTGGATCTGTCGCCGCGCGCAGTGTGGGCAGTGCTCCCATCGCGCTGGACTGCAGGACCAGCTGTGCCGCTGGCTGGACAAGCTTCATGAGCATGCCAGCATCACGAAACAGCTCCGTATTCGATCCGCCCGGATGGCAGGCAACGGCGATCGTGCTGGCCCTGGCAGCTTCCAACCGACGTTGTAGTTCGTAGGTGAACAGCAGATTGGCGACCTTGGTCATGCCATAGCGCAGCCAACGCGAATAACGGCGTTCGGCGGCCAGATCATCGAAATTGATTCTGCCCGTGCGGTGACCAGCGCTTGAGACAACCACAACTCGCGCGTTGGGCGCGTCATTGAGCTGATCGATGAGCAACCCAGTGAGCGCAAAGTGTCCGAGGTGATTCGTGCCGAACTGCATCTCGAAGCCGTCGGCGGTTGTGCTCTTGGGGATGGCCATCACACCCGCGTTGTTGACGAGCAGGTCGAGGCGCGGCTCATCGTTCACGCGCTCGGCCGCCGCACGTACGGAAGACAGATCGGACAGGTCGAGCGGCACAACGACGACGTCGCCCTGCGGAACCGTTAGACGAATACGGTCGGCAGCCGCATTGGCCTTGTCGGTATTTCGGCAGCCGAGCAGCACTCGTGCACCGTGCTCGGCAAGCGCTCGGGCCGCCTCGAAGCCGATGCCAGTGTTGGAGCCTGTGATCAAAACCGTGCGGCCGCTTTGATCGGGAATGTTCGCTTCCGTCCAATTCGTTCTGCTCATGGCGCAATCTTGTCACGCCCAATTTGCGGCGCGTCTAAGGTCGTTCGTCATGAGCAAATTCACTCCAGTGGGAGAACCCGGCAACGAAGCCGCCAACAAGGCCGTCATTGAGCAGTTGTGGGAGTGTCTCGGGCGTCGTGATTTCGACGGCGTCGGCGCTCTGTTCAGCCCGGCCGGCGTCTATAACGACGTGCCGATGATCGACGGCGACCCCGGCGCAATCGGGCCTGTCGAGGTTGCGGCGCGGTTGCGGCTCGGGCTTGAACCGCTCGAAAAGTACGTTTTGCACCCCGGGCCCATGCTCGCCCAAGGCGACGTCGTGATCACTGAGCACGCCGAAGAGTGGTTCTGGACCACGGGCGAGTATCACCTTGTACGCTTCTGCAGCGTGCACGAGGTGCGCGCTGGCAAGGTGGAGCGCTGGTGGGACTACGTCGACCTCGGCCAACTGATGGCCGCTGCTCCGCCAGCCTGGATCGAGCACGTCATGCATGGCTACAAGTAGGCCGTCCGCCTACTCGCCCACATCACCGTTTCTGACACACTGTCAGATATGACTTCTGTCGACGATCGGGTCACATCGGCGCGCGGCCGATTCCCGCGAGAACTCACCCGGCGCATCGTTGAGCGCATGCGTGACGACTCCCTCGATACGGCGCCACATGCGATGACCGAACCAGCCTCGGTCTTCACCGATCCCGTTCAGTTCGAACGCGAACGAGAGGTCTTCTTCCGCCAGGGCGCACACGTCGTTGGCTGGGAGGGCGAACTTGGCGGACCCGGTACGTTCGTCACGAAGGAAGTTGCGGGCACTCCCGTGCTCATCACACGCGATGGCGACGGGCAACTACACGCGTTCCTCAACGCATGCACCCATCGTGGCGCGCAAGTGGCCTCGGGCTGCGGCGATGCCCGTCGGTTCACATGTCCATATCACTCATGGTCGTTCGACATTCATGGCGACCTCGTCGGCCAACCCGAGTCTTGGGGTTTCGAAGAGATCGATCGGGCCACACTCGGGTTGCAGCAGTTGCCGATCGCCAGCATTGCCGGATTGCTCGTCGTTGGGCTGTCTGCTGATGTCGATCCAGTTGCGGCCTACGCCGATATCGAGCCCCAATTGCGCGGCTACAGCTACGCCACGCATGAGGTCGTGTGTCGCCACGAATGGACGTTGCAGGCCAACTGGAAGATTGCATTCGATGTCAATCTCGAGGCATATCACATTGCGTATCTGCACCGTGAGACGCTCAGCGCGCTCGTCGTCAACAACGCGGTTCACGATTCGTTCGGCCGACACGCTCGTTGGGCGTTCCCAACTCGCGCTGCTGCCGCAATGGTGGACCTCGCGGAGGAGGAGTGGCCCGAACCCGCTCCGATCAGCGTGGTGCACACCTTCTTCCCATCGTGCGTGTTACTCGAGACACCGGTGAGCAGTCAGATGTTTCGGATCTATCCGGGCCGTCATGTGGGCGAGTGCACGGTGGAGCTCACAGAGGCGAGCATTCGCCCCGTGCAAAGCGATGACGAACGCGATGCTCGCAAACGGGGTGCTGACTTTGCCGCCCTCATTGTCGGTACCGAGGATTTCCCCGTGGCCGAACAGTGTCAGCGCGGTGCGGAGGCAGGACTGAACCGATTTGTCTTCGGCAGGATCGAGCCGATGCTGCAGCACTGGCACACAATCTGGCGCACGGCGCTCAACCCATAATTCACGGAGGATACTCATGGCCATCTTGTCGTACAGCCGCGCGATCGCGGACAATGCCCGCCGTCAGCCCGATCGGGTCGCGATCACCTGTGGAGACCAGGCGGTGACATGGGCCGCGTTCGAGGCGCGCACGAATCGTCTGGCCCGTGCCTTCGCCGCGATGGGTGTCACCAAGGGTTCTTTTGTCACAGTCGGTTTGCCGAACAGCATTGGTTTCTTCGAGGCGTGTGTTGCCGCGTGGAAGTTGGGTGCCACGCCGCAGCCGATCAGCTATCGCCTGCCCGACCGTGAACGCCAGGCGATCGTTGAACTCGCCGACTCGTCGTTGATCGTCGGTGCAACACAAGAGGCACACCCCAGCCGCAAGGTGGTTCCCATCGGTTTCGAACCCGATCCATCTCTCGATGATTCTCAACTGCCAGACGAGATCACCGAACGGTGGAAGGCCCCCACGTCGGGCGGGTCAACGGGTCGGCCAAAGTTGATCGTTGCGTCTGATCCGGGTGTCACCAATACCGAGGCACCGGGGATGGGTCAAAAGCGCGACGGTGTTGCGTTCATTCCGGGACCGCTCTATCACAACGCTCCGTTCAGCTTCGCAACGAGTGCGCTGATGCAGGGCAACCACGTCGTGATCTTGCCCAAGTTCGAAGCCGAAGCCACGTTGGCCGCGATCGACGAGCATCGGCCCGACTGGATCCTGCTCGTCCCCACGATGATGCAACGCATCACCCGCCTGCCCGACGACGTACGCGAGCGCTACAACCTCGACTCGCTGCAAACGGTGTGGCATATGGCATCGCCGTGCCCGCCGTGGCTCAAAGAAGAGTGGATCAATTGGCTCGGGGGCGAAAAGATCTTCGAGCTCTACGCCGGTACAGAAGCACAGTCCGTGACGATCATCCGCGGCGACGAATGGATGGCTCACCGAGGTTCGGTCGGACGTCCTGTGGCCGGGGAGATGCGTATTCAGGATCCCGATACGTATGAGGTGTTGCCCCGCGGTGAGGTTGGCGAAGTGTTCATGCGTACGGGTAGCGACCGCAAGAGCTACGAATACATCGGCGCCGAAGCCCGCGTGAGCCCCGACGGTTGGGAGAGCCTTGGCGACATGGGGTACATGGACGAGGACGGCTACGTCTACCTCGCCGATCGCCGCAGCGACATGATCCTGTCGGGTGGCGCGAACATCTATCCGGCCGAAATCGAGGCCGCGATCGACGAGCACCCCAGTGTTGTGTCATGCGCGGTGATTGGTCTGCCCGACGACGATCTCGGCAACCGGGTACACGCAGTGGTGCAGGTGAGCGCGCCAATCACCTCCGATGAGCTGAGCACCTTCTTGGCCGAGCGGTTGGTGCGCTACAAGATCCCGCGTACGTACGACTTCGTCGATGAGATGGTGCGCGACGACGCTGGCAAGGTTCGGCGAAGTGCGCTGCGCGAAGAGCGCAGCTGAAGTCTTTGGTGCGTATACGCTCGGCTGATTCCAATTGATCGTTCGAGGTAAACCGTTAGGCAATAACGCCAGCAGCGCGTAACTCGTTGAGCTCGTGTTCGTTGAGATCGAGCTCTGCGTGCAGAACGGCATCGGTGTGCTCGCCGAGCCACGGCACACGTGTTTCGGGTCCGTCTGCCACAGCACTCATCTTGACCGGATTGCCGGGTGAGATCACCGGCTCGGCAACGCCGTCGGTGCGAGGCATGGCGACGAGCATGTTGCGCGCGGCAACATGCGGATCGTCGATGACCTGCTGTGCGCTGAGGCAGGGCCCAGCTGCAACGCCCGCCGCCGACAATGCCTGACACGCTTCGATATTGGTCATGCTGGCGGCCCACTCGCCCACGCCGGAGCGAATGGCATCAATGTGTTCGCGCCAACCGGCGCGTGTCGCGAATCGCGGATCGGCGGGCCATTCGGGGTGACCGATCAGGTTCGCGAGCCGCTCGAATTCATGTTCGCGACCGACCTGGATGATGAACCAGCCGTCTCCGCTGGGGAAGCCGTCGAGCACCATCTTCAGACCTTGACCAGGCTCAGGGCGCTCGCCCATGCTCCAGTAGTTGACGACGACGTCTGCGAACGAAACCATCGCGTCGAACATCGCGACGTCGATGTATTGGCCGAGTCCTGTGGTGTCGCGATGCCGCAGCGCAGCGAGCACGCCGATCACCCCGAACAGCGCCGTACCGATATCGCCGAGTGCACCGACAGGGCTCACCGCGGGAGGTTGGTTCAGCTGGCGCTTCCATTCGTACAGACCACTCATCGCCTCGGCGACACCTGCGTACGCGGGCCATCCGTCGTAGGGGGTTTCGACGGTGTTACCGAAGCCGCTGATCGACAAGTACACGGCAGCGGGGTGCACCGCGCGGATGTCGTCGTAGCCCAAACCCATTCGAGCCAAGGTTCCGCCTTTGAAGTTCTCGGCGATGACATCGAAGCGTGGCGCAAGCTTCAGGATGAGGTCGCGGCCGGCGGGGTTCTTGAGGTCGACACAGATCGATTGCTTGGACAGATTGTTGCGCAAGAAGGTTGCCCCCACGGGCCGACCCTGCGGATCATTCATCGACGGCTGCGAACCACGACCGAGATCGCCACCGGTCGGATGCTCCACCTTCACCACGGTGGCACCGAGCCGGCTGAGCAACTGGGTGGCGTAGGGCAGTGCCTGCATCTGCTCGAGGGCGAGGATCCGCACGCCATCGAGTGGCTTGCCGTTCGCGAGTGCTTCAATGTTGCCGATATCGCCGAGGTTCACGGCGTCAGAGTATCGGTCGGGTTCGAGTGAACGCTTGGTCAGCGGCCGCCGGACACGTCGAGAAAGGCGCCCGTCGTGTAGCTCGCTTCGTCGCTGCACAACCAGATAACAGCGGCCGCCACTTCATCCACGGTGCCGCTGCGCTGCATGGGCACAGTTGGCCGAAGCCGTTCGACGCGGCCCGGCGAGGCATGAGTATTGAAGTCTGTTTCGATGAGTCCTGGCCGTACCGCGTTGACACGAATGCCGTTGGTCGCGACTTCCTTGGCCAAACCCGTCGTCATTGTTTCGAGTGCGCCCTTGGAGGCCGCGTAGTGAACCCATTCACCACTGCCGCCGAGGACTGCCGCCTTCGACGAGATGTTGACGATGCTCCCGCCTCGTCCACCGTTGGCCGTGGACATGTGGCGAACGGCTTCGCGCGCGTACAGGAACGGCGCGGTGATGTTGACGGCCCAGAGGCGGGTGAGCATCGCGGCATCAACGGTGTCGATCCCGCCGTACGAGCCGGCGATACCGGCATTGTTGACGAGCGCATCCACGCGCCCGAAATGCTCGAGCACTTCGGCGAACGTCGCGACGACGGCTGCCTCGTCGCCGGCATCGGCGCGCATCGCGAAGGCCGCATCGCCGTTGGAGACCAATTCGGCGGCTGCTTGCTCACTCTTTTCGAACGTGATCGCGACCGTGTAGCCCACTTGGGTGGCGGCGCGGGCAGTTGCTGCACCGATGCCACGTGATCCACCGGTGATGAGCATGACGCGATTCATGCCCCAACCCTACGGCGCTGAACCCATGCGGAAG
>JAYTWP010000076.1:0-2623 GCA_043743395.1 Actinomycetota bacterium
AAGGCCGACTTCGCTTGTGGATCTGCTCCTGACCTGTCGCTCACGTTCACTTCATTGCGGCTCAAGCTCGACAAGCACTGACGCGCTGACGCTCGTCGGGATACCAACTACCCTGCGAAGCGCATGGACCACCGATTACCCAGTGACGTCGATGTTGTCGTCGTGGGTGCAGGCCTTGCGGGTCTCGCTGCGGCGAGGGTCGTTCAGCGGGCCGGTCGGTCGGTGCTCGTCGTCGAGGCCTCCGACGCCGTGGGCGGCCGCGTCCGCACCGACGTGGTTGACGGCTTCCAACTCGACCGCGGCTTTCAAGTCGTGCTCACCGCCTACCCGGAACTCGAGCGTCAACTCGATCTCGGCGCGCTCGACTTTCGCCGTTTCGACCCGGGCTCGCTGATCTGGCTCGGTAAACGTTTCTACAAGGTCGCAGACCCGATGCGGATGCCGACCAGTGTCGTTCAATCAGCTCTCGCCCCCATCGGCAGCGTCGCCGATAAGGCTCGTTTAGCGATGCTGTTGCGCACGCTTCGCCGATCAGACCCGCAGAGCCTTCTTCGGGGAGTCGATATCACCACGCTCGAGGCGCTGCACAGCAGGCACTTCAGCGAGAAGATGATCGACCGGTTCTTTCGGCCGCTGATCGGTGGGATCCAACTCGACCCGTCGCTCACCGCGAGCCGACGCATGTTCGATGTTATTTTGCGTTGTCTGGCCGTCGGCGACTCGGCTGTGCCCTCTGGCGGGATGAGCGCGATTCCGGAGCAGCTGGCGACCAAGCTCGAGCCTGGGACCGTTGCACTCAACACTCGGATCGTGCAACTCGCGAGTGGCTCGGTCACCACCTCCAGCGGCGACGTCGTGCGCGCCAAACGAGTCGTGGTGGCCACCGACGGACCGGCTGCGGTCAGCCTCCTCGACCTTGCGCCGGTTGGTTCTCGGTCCGTGTCGTGCGTGTGGTTCGCGACTCAACGAGCCCCGATGACCAACAAGCTGATCGTGCTCGACGGCACGGGTGAAGGGCCAGCACTGAATGTCGCGATCATGACCAACGTTGCGCCCGAGTATGGCCAGCGCGGATGGGCGCTCATTGCAGCCGCTTGCCCGACAGCCACTGGGGTCGATCTCGAGACGAGGGTGCGCGCCCAGCTGCGCGGTTGGTGGGGCGCGCAGGTCGACGGTTGGCGGCACCTGCGCACAAACGTGATCGTCCACGGTCAACCCGATCACCAACCACCATTTCATCCCAAGCGGTCGGTGGCGCTCGGCGAGGGGATCTTCGTGTGTGGCGATCATCGAGACACACCATCTATCCAAGGCGCGATGTACTCCGGCCGCCGGTGCGGACAGGCCGTGTTGCAATCGCTCTGCTGACTATTGACTATTGACTATTGCCTGCGGGTTGCGGCTCGTTATCCCAGCGGTGACGAACGTCTCAACATCGGCCTGCGGGGATCGGAATGAGTGGCGACACCAGCGCGTTGGACTGTGCAGCGACCAAGTCTGGCTCAGAGAGTCGCCCATCGATGAGGAGAAATCATGGTTCGGTATGTCGCGACAGTAAGAAGGCTACGACCGCACGCTGAGGTGTTCGTTTGTACGGCGGTTCTGCACGCCAGCGGTCTGACCGGCGCCTTTGCTGGAGCGACGGTGATGACATGACGCTTGAGCGCGTCGTCGACGGCATCGTCGAGGGCCCGGTCGTCACAAGCTTCACGAGGCTGGGTTACGACATCCGCTCTCACCTCGCGCATTGGACGAGCCTGGACTCGTACGATCTCACGGGTCGGGTCATTCTGCTCACAGGAGCGACCTCGGGCCTCGGGCTCGTGGCAGGCGAACAGTTAGCCCAGTGCGGCGCAACGGTCGTGCTCTTGGGTCGTGACCGCGCGAAGACCGAGCGAGTGCGAGACGAACTCGCCGCGCGCACCGGCAATCAGAATCTTGACGTCGTCGTGGCAGACATGGGCGATCTCGTTGCCGTGCGCGCTGCAGCCGCAGAGGTGCAAAGCCGCCACGCGCGTCTTGATGTTCTGATCCATAACGCTGGCGCCCTCACTGCGAGCCGACAGGTGACATCGTCGAACCTCGAGGTCACCGTGGCCAGCCAGGTCGTAGGCCCGTTCCTGCTCACCGGATTGCTGCTTGATCGGCTCCGTCAGACTGCTCCTGCGCGTGTGATCACGATGTCTTCCGGAGGCATGTACGCGTCCGCGCTCAGGGTGAGTGACCTGCAAATGGCAGATGATTACAAGGGTTCCGAGCAATACGCCCGCGCGAAGCGCGCGCAAGTGACGCTCAACGAGATGTGGGCCGAACGTTTGCCCGCGTCGAAAGTGGTCTTCCAGGCCATGCACCCTGGTTGGGCCGATACTCCTGGCGTGCGAGAGTCATTGCCCACGTTCCGAAGGTTGGTCGGCCCGCTCTTGCGGTCGCCCGAGCAGGGTGCCGACACGATGGTGTGGCTGGCCGCTGACGACGGTGAGCCGCTGGCGACGTCTGGCCGCTTCTGGCTGGACCGGCACAGTCGAACGATCCACAAACTCGGCTCTACAAGGCGATCAGATACCGCCGACCGTCGCCAAGAACTCTGGAATTGGTGTAGCGAGGCAAGTGGCATCGATTCAGC
>JAYTWP010000077.1:0-11048 GCA_043743395.1 Actinomycetota bacterium
TGATGTCACGGCTCGGTCTCGAACGGCTTGTCAACACCTGGGTGCGGACCGGCTCGTTCGCCCCGGGACGCAAGATCTGCACCCTGGTCGCAGCGATGATCGCGGGTGCGACCCACATTGATCATGTCGACATGCTGCGTTCTGGCGCGACCCAGACGGTGTTGCCGTTTCGGGTGATGGCCCCCTCGACGATCGGCACATTCCTGCGCACGTTTACGTTCGGTTTCGTGCGTCAACTCGACGCTGTCGCCGGGCGACTCCTGGCGAACGCGTGGGCCGCGGGCGCGGGTCCCGGCGGTGACGATCTGGTGATCGACTTGGACTCGACGATCTGCGAGGTCCACGGCCACGCCAAGCAGGGCGCCGGATACGGGTACACGAAATGTCTCGGCTACCACCCGCTCGTGGCCACCCGTGCAGGCACCGGTGAAGTCTTGTTCTCACGGATGCGGAAAGGGTCCGCAGGGTCGTCACGCGGGATCAACCGGTTCATCGATGAACTCGCCGGTGTGCTGAAACGTGCCAAAGCAACCGGCGCCAAGTGTGTGCGTGCCGATTCGGGGTTCTGGTCATGGGAACTCCTGCGCACTCTCGACCGCCACCACATGACCTGGTCGATCACGGTCACCAACAACGCCAAGGTCAAAGCTGTGATCGCCGCGATCCCCGAGACCGCCTGGGCCGATATCGACTACACCCTCGGCGGGTACGCGCAGGTCGCCGAAACCAACTACCAAGGTGGCGGACCCCGCAACAAGGACCGTCGCGTCGTGCGCCTGGTGGTGCGCCGCACACGACTTGCTGACACCGCCCAACAAGCACTGTTCCCGGGCTGGCGTCATCACAGCTTCATCACCAACCGCGCCGACCTGGACACCGTCGAAGCCGACCGTTTCCACCGTCAACACGCCGTCGTCGAACTCGCGATCAGAGAGTTGAAAGAAGGCGGAGCCGAACACATCCCGTCCGGGCACTACCCGGCCAACGCCGCATGGTTCGCGTGCGCAGTGATCGCCCACAACATGACCCGATGGACGGTAATCCTCGGCAAACACGACCCCGTCAACACCCGCACCCTACGCACCCAAATCGTTGCCGTCCCAGCCGTCACAGTCAACAGATCAGGCCGCCACACCCTGCGATTCCCGACCAACTGGCCGTGGCGCCACAACTTCACCACCATGCTCACGAACCTGCGCGCCCTACCCGGCCCCGCCGGATAACACCCCGCCTCGCGGTCAGACGCGCCGCACACCCTCATCGAGCGTCACAAACCCGAACTACACCCCCGAACCTGGTTCAACGCGCCCCCAAACCAGACCAACCACCAAACACCCAAGCCCCGGCACCAACACCGCCACCGAAAGCCCCAGACAGATCCCCCAAGCCATCACACGGTGGATTCAGGCTCAGATGTCGAGCAACGCGAAGTCGTGATCGGTGAGCCAATGACGACCGACATTTTTGGTCGACTCCCATCGCGCAGTGAGGCGAGCACCTGTTGGATCCTCGTCGGTGATCTGTCCGAACTCGCGAGGCGTCGGACCGATACGTTGCGCGTGGGGTGCCAAGGCAATGAGATCGAAGCCGTACACCTCGGCAGCGGCGAGGCCGACCATGCGCCGCGTCTCGTCGATGGGGATGTCGTGAAAGGTCTTCTGCAGCCATGATCTGGTGTGCGGCCAGGTGCCCTCGGGATGAGGGAAGTCGTTCCCCCACATGATGTTGTCGACGCCGATTTCGTAACGCATGCCCAGCTCGCGGCGCTTGGTGTTCGAGGCACCGATGAAACAGTTGCGATCGATGTAATCGGATGGCGGCATTGAGACCGAACCACGGAAGGGATCGAGGCCGAGCTTTTCGGTGCCCTTCTGGCCAAGGAAGAGCCGGTCCCAGAACCACATCAGCGCCGGCAACCACCAACAACCGGCCTCGGTCACACCGAACTTCAGCTTCGGGTAACGCTCGAACACACCCGACCACAACATAAACCACATCGGTCGAGCGGGCCACCAGGTGACCTCGGTGACGTAGATACCGAGGTGATCTCCGTATTCGCTGCGCGCGGCCGGGCCCGAGTGGGTGACGATTGGCAGATCCATTTCCTCGCACAATGCCCACACCGGGTCGTAGGTGCGGTCGTGATACGGCGTCTGATTCATCCACATCGCGGGAATCATCACGGCACCGAGCCCATCGGCTTTGATGCGGCGAATCTCGGCGAGCACTTCGTGCATCGGGGCAGTGATCGGAACGAGCGCGACGCCCCTGCGCCGCTCGGGGCTGTTCGAGCACAAGTCGGCGAGCCACCGGTTGTGCGCCTGCGCGCCGGCGAGGCCGAGCACCGGATCCATATCGCCAGACAGGCCAAGCCCTGCGCCAAAGGGCACACAGGTACGACTCTCGACGGCATCGGCATCGGGGAACACCACTTCGCCGGCAACACCATCACCGTCGAGTTCGAGGTCGCGTCGACCCGCATCCCAACCACTGCGCAGTGCTTCCTCGTGCTCTTCGAACCACTTCTTCGCGTAGTCCTCGTTGCGCACGCCCAAACGCGTGCTGGCCTCGAGCGCTGCGTTGCGTTCACTGAGAAACTGGTCGAACTCGGGGTGCACTTTCGTCGACAGATACGCGCGATAGTCCTCCGTTGGAAGACCGGCGTGGCTGTCGGACGAAACAATCAGGTAGGGACTATTCGGGTCAGCGGTCATGAGCATTCTTTCGTATCGATAGTAATGAGATGGGTTGTGCCCGGGTCAGCCCGGTACGGCGCGGAGGTAGGTGGGGTTCGTGCGGTGCAACATCGAGTTCGTGCGAGCCAGCAACTGCGTGTCGCCCCGATCGCTTTGTGGATGGATCCAGAAGCTGTTCGCGAGCAAGCCGGACACAACGCGCTCGGCAACTTCATCAACAGGCGTGTACGCAATGGTGACACCTGCCGCCTTCATTTGCGCCTCCAACGCCTCGACCGTGGTGTAGGGGGTCTTGCGCGGGCGTTGCTTGGCGAATTCCTCGGTGCGGCTGCGCCACGACTCGAAGAGTCCGGTGCGAAGGATGTGCGGACCCGGAAAGAGGACGGAGGCGCTGACCTTGGCACCGATCTCCTGAAGCTGTCCGTACAGACACTCGGTGATGGTGACCACAGCTGCCTTCGTCGCCGCGTACTGAGGGGTGCTCGGCAACGGAGACACGCCGCCATTGCCCGACGACGTGTTCACGACATGCCCCTCGTCGTCTTGCTCGAGCATGACAGGCACAAAGGCGTTGATGCCGTGCACAACACCCATCATGTTCACGCCAATCGCCCACTTCCAGTCGTTCAGTTCGTGCTCCCACATCCGACCTTCGGCCCCGGCTCCAATTCCGGCGTTGTTGCACACCACATGCACCGCTCCGTATGCCGACAGCGTGGCGTCGCGCAGCGCCTCGACGGATGCGTAGTTGGTGACATCGGTCTGCACACCGATGATCTCGAGCCCTGCTTCACGACATTCCGCTACGGCGCGCTCGAGCGGCTCGGCCTGCACGTCTGCGAGCACGACCTTCATGCCAGCGCGAGCGAACCGTTCACCCATCGCCCGACCCAACCCACCGGCACCACCGGTGACGACACCAACGCGACCTTCGAGCGTCTGCATCAGCTGTTCGCCCCAGTGACTTGTCCGTTGGACCACCGCGCGCCAAAGCCAACGAGCGCAGGACATTTCTCGGCGATCATCGGTACATCCCCTTGCTGCAGCGGCACGTCGATATCGCTGAGGCGTGGCCCGATCCGCTGTGCGATCGGGGCCAACACCTCGAGATCGAAGCCATATATGCGCGCTGCGTTACCACCGAGCATCATCGCCACTTCTTCGTGCGGCACCCCCGCGAACTCGGCGCGTAGCACTTCGTTCGTGTACGGCGTGCTGGCCTCTTTGTGCGGATAATCGCTGCCCCACATGATCTTGTCGAGACCTACTTGGTGACGCAGCGGCACCTCGGCAGGACGGATGAAGCTCGCCCCGACGTTGCACTGGCGGGCGAAGTATTCGCTGGGACTCAATGACAACTTGTCCATCACCGGCTGACCCCATACATGCTCTTGTGAACCAACCGCGGTGCGCATCCGCTGGAAGAAATAGTCGAGTCGGGCGAGCTCGTCGGGTATCCATGCGGTGCCCTGCTCGGTGAACACCATCTGCATCGTCGGATGGCGCTCGAGTGCCCCGGAAACCATGAGGTGGGTGAGCGCCCGATGTGAGAACCACGTGATCTCGAGCAGGAAGATGATTGGCGACTCGACTGCGTCGGTCATTGTCGGACTGGCGCTGCCGCCATGGTGATTCACCGGCATCTGCAACTCTTCGCACACTTGCCACAGGGGCTCGTAGTACTTCCCGTCGTACAACTCTGGCAGACCACAATTGGGTGGCACACCTGGCAATAACACGCCACCGGTGAGGCCATGCTCTTTGGCCCAGCGGACCTCGGCAACAGCGGCAGGAATGTCGTGCAGCATGATCTGGGCAATGCCGGCGCGCCGGCCCGGCGTAAGCGAACAGAAGTCCGCGAGCCAGCGGTTGTGGGCCTGCAGTCCCGCCCAGCGGCGAGCCGTATCCGCGGCGTCAACTGCTGGAGGCTGGAATGTGAGTGACGACCGAGGATAAAACGGCGGCACCGTATTGGGATAGATGACCTCGGCGACGACACCGTCTGCTTCCATGTCGGCCAGGCGCCGATCGGAGTCCCAGTTGCGCTTGCCGAGGTCGCCGAGCAGATCTTCGTGAATGATCTCGTAGGTCGCGGCCCAAGCGTCGAACTCATCGTGGTAACGGCGCTCGAGGTACGGCCGATAATCCAACAACGCACCGCCACCATGGCAATCGGCCGAAATCACTGTGTAGCGGTCATCACCGGCCACTGGAACCTCTCAACATCTGTATCACTGGGCGATATGGACAGTCGTACTGTGATACAGTTTTACCCGATCAACTATGGCTGTCAAGACCATCCAATCAGTCGAGAACTCGCTCACCGTCATCGAAGCCCTCGCGAGCGCGCAGCCGATCGGAGTCTCTGCGCTGGCGCGGTTGGTCGATCTCGACAAGAACGCGGTGCAACGGATCTTGGTCACACTTGGCAAAGCCGGGTGGATCAGACAAGGCGACACTGGCGAATGGCAGATCACGTCGCGCGCATTGCAGGTCGGCACTCGTTACACCCCAGACCTGCGCGACGCAGCGAGACCTCATCTCGAGCAACTTCAACGCAAGACCGATGAGACCGTGCTGCTCTTTGCCCGAGATGCGTTCACGATGGTGGTGCTCGATGCCATCGACAGTGGCCACGCGCTACGGATGACGGTACCTGTGGGCACCGTGGTCCCGATCAGCGCGACGGGTGCTTTCGATTCGTTCCTCAGCGACGACGATCGGGCGCGCCTCGCCGAGATTGAACCGCGGTCCGCAAACACTCGCCGCGCCTCGAAGCGCACGATCGCTGAAGTGCTCTCGAGCGGATTCTTCGTCCTCGACGACCTGTACCCCAACGCCATCGCCGCCGGCGCGCCAGTGTTCAACGGACATGGTGCTCCGGTGGCGGCGGTCACCGTCGTTGCTCCGCGGGCGCGAGTGAGCAAGGCAACCGCCCACCAGTTCGGCGAGCTTGCGGCACGCACTTCCAAGGCGATCTCGGCATCACTGAGCGGGTGATCAGCCTCCGGAGACGTCGGCAACCTTTTGCTTGCCGGCCCCGAGGAACGGCATCATCGCACGGAGCTCGGCGCCGACCTTCTCGATCGGGTGCGCCGCGCCGGCCGCGCGGAGTTCGTTGAACTTGGCCCGGCCACTCTCGCTCTCGGCGATCCATTCCTTGGCGAACTTGCCGGACTGGATCTCTTTGAGGATCTTCTTCATCTCGGCCTTGGTTTTGGCGTTGACCACGCGTGGGCCGCGGGTGAGGTCGCCGTATTCGGCGGTGTCGGAGATGGAGTAGCGCATGCCAGCGATGCCTTCTTCGTACATCAGGTCCACGATCAGCTTCACCTCATGCAAGCATTCGAAGTAGGCCATCTCCGGCTGATAACCAGCTTCGACGAGCGTCTCGAACCCTGCCTGCACCAGCGACGTAACCCCACCGCACAGCACCACCTGCTCACCGAAAAGGTCTGTCTCAGTTTCCTCGGTGAAGGTGGTCTCGATGACCCCGGCGCGAGCGGCGCCGATCGCGTCGGCATAGGAGAGTGCCAAATCGTGCGCATGACCCGACGCATCCTGATGCACTGCGATGATGGCAGGAACGCCACCACCCTCGGTGTAAGTACGGCGCACCAGATGACCCGGACCCTTGGGCGCAATCATGATGACGTCGATGAGCTTCGACGGGCGAATGCGCTTGAAGCGAATGTTGAATCCGTGCGCGAACGCGAGTGCCTTGCCCTTGCGGAGGTACTTCTTGATCTCGTTCTCGTAGGTTTCCTTCTGCTCGGTGTCAGGCATGGTGAGCATGATCAGGTCGGCCCACTTCGCGGCCTCGGGGATCGTCTTCACCGTGAGACCAGCGGCCTCTGCTTTTGCCTTGCTCTTGGAGCCCTCGCGAAGACCCACAACAACGGGGACACCCGACTCTTTGAGGTTGAGCGCATGCGCGTGACCCTGCGACCCGTAGCCGATGATGGCCACCTTACGGTTGCGAATGATCGACGGATCCGCATCGGCCTCGTAATACACCTTGGCTGCCATCAGACTGTTTTCCCTTTCACCGCGCGAAGTCGGGCTTCGCGATCCAATTTGGGCAACGCCACACGACCGGTGCGCTGCAGTTCCACAATGCCATAGCCTCGCAGAAGTTCTTCAAAATCGTCGAGTTTGTCAGGATGACCATCGAGGCTGACCGTGATTGCCTCGACCCCGACGGCGAGGATCTTGCCCTCGAAGATGTTCGCCAACTCGACGACCTGTCCCCGATTTTCGGATGTGACCCGCACGGTAGCGAGTAACAGCTCACGCTCGACGCTACGACGTGGATCGAGTTCGCTGATCTTCACGACCTCGATCAGCTTGAACAATTGCTTCACAACTTGCTCGAGCGGAGTCGATTCGACGTCGACCACCACCGTGATTCGGCTGAACGCTTCATCCTCGGTTGGCGCAACGGCCAACGAGAAGATGTTGTACCCACGACGCGCGAAGAGACCACAGACGCGTGCAAGCACGCCAGGCCGGTTCTGCACGAGCACGCTCAAGATGTGGTACGTGGGCTGGCTGGTTGTAGATGAGACGGTCATCGCAGGAACTCCCGACGGGCCATTTGTGCTGGGGGAAGAAGTAGATCGCTGTTGCCGAAGCCGGCCGGCACCATCGGGAACACTTTTTCGGATGCGGCGACCCGGAAGTCAACAACCACTGGACGATCATCGATGCTGTTCGCTTTGTCGATCGCTGGCTGCACCTCTTCGGGCGAATCGACGCGAATACCGATGCATCCCATTGCCTCGGCCCATTTGACGAAGTCGGGCGTATCGGGCGAGAGATAGACCTCGCTGTAGCGCTCCTCGTAGAACATCTCCTGCCACTGACGCACCATGCCCAGATAGCTGTTGTTGAGGATGGCGACCTTGATCGGAATGCGCTCGGTGCTCGCCGTCACGAGCTCTTGTGCGGTCATCTGGAAGCAGCCGTCACCATCGATGGCCCACACTGTGGCTTCGGGTCGGCCGACCTTTGCACCAATAGCAGCAGGGACACTGAAGCCCATCGTGCCGAGACCACCGGAGTTGACCCAGGTGTAGGGCTTTTCGAAGCGCCAGTACTGCGATGACCACATCTGATGCTGGCCGACACCACTCACGAGAATGGTGTCTTCGGGCGCGCTGTCGCGTAACGCCTCGAGACAGAATTGTGGCTTCAATGCCTCGCCCGGCTCGCTGGGCTCGTACGACAGTGGGAACTGCTCACGCCATCCGCTGATGCGGCTCTTCCACACCGAGGTGTCGGCTTGGGTCGTACCTGCGGCCAAGAGATCGCGGATTGCCTTCACAATCTCCTCGATGACGAGACGGCAATCACCCACGATCGGCACATCGGGTCGGCGCACCTTGCCTTGCTCGGCGGGATCGATATCGACGTGGATGATCTTGGCCTGTTGCGCGAACTCGGACACCTTGCCGGTGATGCGGTCGTCGAAACGTGCGCCGAGCGCGATCAGCAAATCGCTCTGCTGCATGGCCGTGGTGGCCGACGCGGTGCCGTGCATGCCGGGCATGCCCAGACACAACTGATGACTGTCGGGGAACGCGCCGCGCGCCATCAGCGTGGTGACCACATGGATGTTGGTGAGCTCGGCCAACTCGTGAAGCGCCTCGGCAGCGCGCGCCTTGAGGATGCCGCCACCCACATACAGGATGGGCCGCTGCGACTCGAGGATGAGGCGGGCTGCCTCTTTGACCATCCGCGGATGACCCTTCATGGTGGGGCGGTAGCCCGGCAAGCTCTCGGCGACTTCCTCATCGGTTGGCCAATACCAGTCCATCGTGTTCTGGAGCACGTCCTTGGGAATGTCGATCAGGGTTGGTCCCGGACGGCCAGTGGTGGCGATGTGGAACGCCTGACGAACCGCCATCGGCAGGTCCTGCGAGGTCATCACCAACTCGTTGTGCTTGGTGACGCTGCGCGTGATGCCAACGGTGTCACATTCCTGAAACGCATCAGTGCCGATGGCCGAGGTCGACACTTGGCCGGTGATGCACACCATCGGGATCGAGTCCATGTAGGCGTCGCACAGCGGCGTGACCATGTTCGTCGCCGCGGGTCCACTCGTCACCATGGCAACGCCGGGACGACCGGTGACATGGGCGTAGCCCTCGGCCATGTGCCCCGCTCCTTGTTCGTGGCGCACCAAGATGTGACGAATGCTGCTGTCGAGCAACGGATCGTAGGCAGGCAAGATGCAGCCTCCGGGAAGCCCAAACATAACTTCGGTACCTTCCATCTCCAGGGCTTTGATGAGGGCTTGCGCCCCGGTCATCTTCACGTGTTACTCCTCGATCACTACTTGGACTTGTTGATTACTTGGACTTGTTGATTGCCCAACGATGCGAAACCGTGTGGCGAAAAGGGGCCGAAAAACGAAATGACCTCCCGGCTGGGAGGTCGTGCGGCACAGACGGCATGGAGCCGTTGCCGCTAGGTGAGTACTACGAGAATGGTGGTAGTGCGAATCACAGAAGCGATTGTGCCATGGTACGGACCCCGTTTGCAACCGCCGATTCACCAAGTGTCGATATTGGGGCGCTTCTTGGTTCGCTCCGACCAGCGCGGCACGGGCGCAGACGAGCGCAGCAAGGTGGCCAGCCAACGACGGGTGTCGGCCGGATCGATCACGTCGTCGATCTCGAAGTGTGAGGCGGCATTGAGTGCCTTGCCATGCTGATACATCCGGTCGACCATCTGCTGAAAGAGGGCCTCGCGTTCCACAGGGTCGGCGACCGCTTCGAGTTCGTTGCGATAACCGAGGCGCACCGCGCCCTCGAGCCCCATCCCGCCGAACTCGCCGGTGGGCCACGCCACGGTGAGCAACGGCGACTTGGTGCTGCCGCCCATCATTGCCTGGGCCCCGAGCCCGTATGCCTTGCGAGTCACAACCGTGAGGTACGGCACTGTGAGATTGGCGCCCGTGACGAACAGCCGGCAGCAGTGGCGTACGAGCGCTGTTCGTTCTACTTCGGGTCCGACCATCATCCCCGGCGTGTCACACAACGAGATCACAGGGATGTCGAAGCTGTCGCACAACTGCAAGAACCGCGCTGCCTTGTCGGCACCGTCACTATCGATGGCCCCGGCGAGATGATTGGGATTGTTGCCGATGACGCCAACCGGCATGCCCTCGATGCGCGCCAAGGCGGTGATCATCCCCAGGCCGAATTCGCGGCGAAGTTCCAGCACGGATGACACGTCGAACAAGGCGTCGAGCACGGCGCGTACGTCGTAGCCACGCTTGCGGTCCTCAGGAATCACGTGACGCAACAGCCGTTGGTCGGCCTGCTCCCACACCTCGACAGCACCCTGGAAGTAGGCGAGGTATTGCTTGGCGAGACGCACGGCATCGGCTTCGTCGCGAGCCACGATGTCGACCACGCCGTTGGCGCGCTGCACCTCGATGGGACCGATCTCTTTCGGTTCGAACACGCCAAGTCCGCCGCCCGCGATCATCGCCGGTCCACCCATGCCGATGTTCGAGTCCTCGGTGGCAATCACCACATCGCAGCAACCGAGGATCGCAGCGTTGCCTGCGAAGCAATAGCCGGCATTGACACCGACCAACGGCACTGATCCGCTGAGCTGCGCGAACCACAAGAAGGCGAGACAATCAAGGCCGCTGACCCCGACACCGTCTGTATCGCCGGGTCGGCCGCCGCCGCCTTCGGTGAAGAACACCACCGGGAGGCGCATCTCTAGCGCGAGTTCGAAGAGACGATCCTTCTTGCGATGGTTCTGCTGGCCTTGAGTGCCCGCCAGGACCGTGTAGTCGTAAGACATCGCAATGACCTGCGCTGCGTGCCCGCTGAAAAGCGATCCGTTGACGGTGCCAATGCCACCGATCATGCCGTCTGCAGGCGTGCGCGCGATCAGATCATCGATGTGTCGCCTGCGTCGCTGCGCTGCAATGACGACGGGGCCATACTCCACGAAGCTCGCGTCGTCGACGAGGTCGGCGACGTTCTCACGAGCGGTGCGGCGCCCGACCGCGCGCCGACGTTCGACTGCGTCCGGGCGGGCGTCATCGAATCCGACCTGGTGTCGCGCCAGCACTTCGGCAAGGTCGGGCCTGATGTACGCGAGGTCCGTCCCCTGATCGGCAACGGCTACCTGCGCGGCGACCTCGGTGATCTCCACGACGCACAACACCTGTCCCGGAAGCACTGTCTCGCCGGCGGCAACGCGCACCTCGCTGACGATTCCACTCGAGGTGACGATCACGTCGTGAAGCATCTTCATGCTCTCGAGCAGTACGAGTGTCTGCCCGGCGCGCACGGTGTCGCCCACCATGGCAGACACGACAACCGC
>JAYTWP010000078.1:0-17582 GCA_043743395.1 Actinomycetota bacterium
TCAGCCGAACGCAAATTGCCGATGCCGTAGTCGAGTACAGCAATCACCGCACGACGTGACGTCACAACACGCCCTTGGTGGAAGGCAACGCCTCGCCCTCGATTCGGACCGCGTCACGCAAGCAACGCGCGACGCCCTTGAACACGGCTTCGATGATGTGATGCACGTTGTGTCCGCGACGCAAGGTGACATGCAGCGTGATGCCCGCCGCCGTGGCAAAGCTGCTGATGGCGTGTTCAGCCAACTGCGGATCGAATGGTGGGTTGCCGAGCGGAAGGCACTCGGGCATCGGCACCTCCCAGACCACGAACGCACGACCGGAGAGATCGAGTGCAACCTCAACGAGTGCTTCATCGAGCGGATACAGCCCACTGGCGAACCGCCGAACACCGACCTTGTCGCCGACGGCTTCGCGAAACGCCTCGCCGAGCGCGATGCCAACGTCTTCGATCGTGTGATGCGTATCGATGTGGAGATCGCCAGTGGCCTCGATGACGAGATCGAACCCGCCGTGACGACCGAGCTGATCGAGCATGTGGTCGTAGAACGGGATACCGGTGGAAACAGACGTAACTCCGGTGCCGTCGAGGTCGATCGACAACGAGATCGCCGTTTCCTTTGTGTTCCGCACACGACGTGCACGACGAGTCATGCCAGAACCTCCTGCAGTGCGTTCAGAAACGCGTCGTTCTCTTCGGGTGTGCCGACGGTGACTCGCAGGCAGTTCTCGAGCCGCGGCCAGCCGCTGCAATCACGAACCAGAACACTGCGATCGACCAGTCGCTGCCACGTGTCACGACCCGACAGTTTGCGTGGTCGGAACAGTACGAAGTTCGCGCCGCTTGGCCACGAGTCCACCGCCATGTTCTGGAACGCAGCCTGGATTCGATCGCGCTCAACGACGATCAGCTTCACACGCGCCTCCATGTCGTCGACGAAACGCAAGGCAAGGCGTCCGGCGATCTGCTTGGCGACGTCGAGGTGGTACGGCAAGATGACCTTGTCGAGTTCGCTCACGAGCCATTCGGGTCCAACGAGGTAGCCGAGACGTGCGCCTGCCATCGACCACGTCTTGCTAAAGGTACGCGTGACGACGAGAGGTGTTTCTTCGTCGATCAACTCGAGTGCCGACCAATCGGCGAACTGACCGTACGCTTCATCCACCACGACCAACCCAGGGGCCATGTCCATCACGGCGCGCACGTTGGCGGGCGGCTCGACAAGACCCGTGGGATTGTTGGGCGAACAGAGAAACGTGATCACTGGGCTGGCCGACTCGCACACGCGTTTCACCTCAGCGAGATCGAGAGTGAAGTCGGCTCGGCGTTCGCCTTCGGCAACCGCAGCACCCGTGAGGCGGGCAATGTGACCGTGCAATTGATACGTGGGTTCGAACGTGGCGACGGTACGGCCCGGCCCAGCAAAGGTGAGCAGCAAGGTCTGCAGCACCTCATTTGATCCGTTGGCAACGAAGACCTGGGTGGGGTCTACACCATGCAGCGCAGCGATCGCAGCGCGCAGTTCGGAAGCGCTGCGGTCGGGATAACGGTGCCATTCGATCCGGGAGACCTCTGCGGCAAAGGCATCGCGCCACGCTGCTGGTGGTGGAGTCGGCGATTCGTTGGTGTTGAGGCGCACTCGTACGGAAACCTGCGGCGAGTGATAGCCCTCGAGAGCCTTGAGATCATCCCGTACAGCTATGCGCGCCACACGGGCAGGCTAGCGATGATGCCGATCATCCCACGAACGCATTACTCGGCGCTGACCTCGCACATTTCGCGAAGAAAGGGACAAGAATGCGGACATGAGTGCTACATCGAGCGCCGAGATCAGCGTCATCGCCGACGGCATCAACATGTACCGAGCGCGCGTCGCCGGTCTGGCAGAGCCGTTTATCGGTTCGCCACAAGAAGATCTCCTCGCCACCTTGTACGAGGCCGAGCGGGCGCTGCGCAATGCCCATCGGGCGATGCAACGAGCAATGAAGCTCAGCCGCTGAGTTGCTGAGCCACTGAGTTGCTGAGCCACTGAGCAGATAGGCCGCTGAGCCGAAAATTGGCAACGACCCCTTGCGGGGTCGTTGCACTGCGATGCCAGGCGGCGGATCCCGGCATCGCCCGCAAACCAGGTGGCGGGTACCTGGCTGGTGGGGTCATTGTGACACGAGCCTCCTCGTCGCGCAAGGGATCATCCCTTGTGAAGGCCTACTTCGCGGACTTTCGCGCGGGGCGGCGCCGAGGCAACAACGACGACGGACAAATGTCTTCGAGCATGCACGCACCACAATTCGGCTTTTTGGCGTCGCACACCCGTCGGCCGTGCAAGATCATGCGCAAGCTGAATGGGCCCCACTCTGCAGCGGGCAAGTACGAGTTGAGTTCGCGCTCCACCTTCACGGGGTCGTCTTGTTCGGTCAAACCAAGCTTGCGGCTCAACCGACCAACGTGGGTGTCAACCGGCAATCCCGGCAGCTGAAACGCCACGCTGCGCACGACGTTACCGGTCTTGCGTCCAACGCCGGGAAGGGTCACGAGGCGATCAAGGTCCGTAGGCACCTGTGAGTCGTGGTCGTCAACCAAGGTTCGTGCCATCGAGATGATGTTCTTGGTCTTGGCCTGGTAGAAGCCGGTCGAGTAGATCAGTTGCTCAACCTCGCCCGGGTTGGCGTTGGCCAGGGACTCAGGCGTCGCGAACCGTGCAAAGAGAGCCGGGGTCACCATGTTGACGCGGACATCGGTGCACTGCGCGGCCAGAATCGTGGCGACAAGCAACTCGAAGGCGTTCTTGAAATTCAGTTCGCATGTCGCCTCCGGATACTCGAGAGCAAGCCGTCGAGCTACTTCGCGGGCACGAGTTTTCGGAGTTCGAGGTGACGACACGCCGGTCAGGCTACGTCCTCTCCTTGGTCGGCGGGGCGACCGGTAAGCTCATCGCAATGCACTCCGTCGAGGTCTCCACGCACCTGGACTCGGCAGAGGCCGCCTCGGTTCGTGAACTCATCCGGCAGGCCGAAGACGCCCACGGATACCGCCCGGTGTCGGATCAATTCTGGATCGATCTGTTACGCGACGCGGCCCACGATGTCATCCGGATACGCATCCACGAGACCGACGACGACGTGCCCGTTGCGTACGCGCAAGTGTCAGCAGCCGCACTCAACTGGTCGATCGAGACAGTGATCAGACCGGACCGGCGTAACCAACTCGCCGAGGCGATGCGACTCATGCTCGACGCCACGGTCGCAGCAATCCTTGCGTCCGAAGCGACCTCCCCCGCCGACGCTCACGCAGATATCGATCTCAGCTGGCTCGTGTTCGCCCCCACTCCCGAGCATGACGCAATCGCTGCGGAGTTCAAGCTCACGCCCACGCGCCGCTTGTTCCAGATGTACCGCGAGTTGCCGACGGACGTCGCGTACTCACTGGAAACCCGGCCTTTCGAGCCTGGCCGGGACGACGCTGCGTGGCTCGAAGTGAACCAGCGCGCGTTCGCGTGGAATCCGGACCAAGGTACGTGGTCGCACGAAACGCTGCAGTCCCGAATCGCGGAGCCGTGGTTCGAGGCGCCCGGCTTCCTGTTGCACGAACGTCACGGACGTCTCGCAGGTTTTTGCTGGACCAAGGTTCATCACGACACGTCGCCCCCTGTGGGTGAGATCTACGTCGTAGCGGTCGATCCGGCCTTTCATGGTCAGGGCTTGGGTAGATCGCTCACCTTGGCCGGGCTCGACAGCTTGGCCAAGCGCGGCATCACAATGGGCATGCTGTTCGTCGACGCAGACAACACCGCTGCCGTCGCTCTCTACTATTCACTCGGCTTCACGGTGCGCCGCACCGACTGCGTGTACCAAGGCCGAATCTCGTCACGTTCGTTGGCCGAGAGAGAGACCGAATGACTACAACCGAAGAACTTCCGCACTGGGATGTGACAAATGTTCACGAATCCTTCACAGCCCGAAGCTTTCTGGTGGCGATGGAACAGTCGGGCTCCGACACCGATCGACTCGAAGCTCTCTTCGAGTGGCGCGGCGTACGCGCCATTGCGCCACGAGCAGTGACACCGACCGATGGAGCAACTGCCGACGCTGTCATCACCGCCATCAACGAGTGGCAGCAGCATCTGCAGGAGTTGTCGGCCTATGTTCAGGCGACCGTGTCGACGAACAGCTTCGACGAACAAGCTCAGGCACTGGCGAACGAACTGCAGATCCTTTCGTCTCGGGGACAGCCGCTGCTCGCACGTTTCGTTGATTGGGTGGCGGCGCTCGGCACGCACGAGTTGGCGACGGTAAGTACCCAAGCGCACGAGCACCTCGACCCATTGACCCGGCTGGCTGAGCGCGCCGAACACCAGATGGGCGAAGTCGAAGAGGGCCTGTACGCCGAGTTGTCGCGCTCGGGTTCTACTGCGTGGGGCCGCCTGCATGCGGACGTGACATCACAACTCGCGACCGACGTGTTCATCCCGGGCGAGCAAACACAACGACTCCCGATGGCAGCCGTGCGCGGTCTGGCCACACACGCCGATCCAGCCGTTCGCCAAGCCGGGTACGACGCCGAGATAACAGCGTGGCCGACCGTTGCCGTTGCGTGCGCGGCGGCCCTCAACGGCGTCAAGGGTGAAGCCAATGTCATCAATAGCCGCCGTCGATGGGCATCCGCTCTCGAGGCTTCGTTGTACGCCAACCACGTCAGCCAACCCACATTCGATGCGATGCAGCGCGCCGTCCAAGCCTCACTCGACGATTTGCGTCGTTGGATGCGAACGAAGTCTCGACTGCACGGTTACGACGGCGGGCTGTTGTGGCGCGACTTGTCCGCGCCCCTGCCCACAGCACCCGCCGCGATCTCTTGGCCAGATGGGCTCGGCATCGTCCGTAACGCGTTTGCGTCGTACGGCGGCACGCTGCAAGGGCTTGTCGATCGAGCCGTCGATGGCCGTTGGATCGATGCCGAACCGCGCCAGGGTAAGCGCGGCGGCGCCTTCTGCGCGTCGCTGGTGGGCGAACGCTCGTTGGTGTTCCTCAACTGGACGGGCAGCGTGGATTCCGCACGGACCACGGCTCACGAACTCGGCCACGCCTACCACAACACACAACTTGCGCATCGAACACCTCTCCAACGTCGGCTGCCTATGGCACTCGCCGAGACGGCAAGCATCTTCTGTGAAACGCTCGTGGTCGAAGAGGGGCTCCAACGCCTCCACGGCGCCGATCGACTTGCTCTGCTCGACGTCGATCTGCAGGGGTCCGCACAGGTGCTGGTCGATATTCATAGCCGCTTTCTGTTCGAGTCGCAGGTCTTCGCCCGCCGCCAGCGGCGCACACTTGGCGTGAGCGAACTCAACGAACTCATGCTCGATGCGCAGTGCACGGCCTACGCCGACGGCCTCGATCAATCGACTGCACATCCATACATGTGGGCGGTGAAGCCTCACTACTACAGCAGTCACTTCTACAACTGGCCTTACACGTACGGGCTCCTGTTCGGGCTCGGTCTGTTCGCCCGCTACCAAGCAGACCCCGACCGTTTCCGCGACGGTTATGACGACGTGTTGTCCCGAGTCGGCATGAACAGCGCCGAAGAACTCGGCGCCTCGTTTGGTCTCGATGTCACGACGGACGAATTCTGGATGGCGAGCATCGAAGTGCTACGAGGTCGCATTGCCGAGTACGAACGGTTGGCGCATGAAGTCAGATCCTGACCATGGCTGACCAACGAACGCGGTACGACCTTGCGCGTGCCGAACTCGGCGACCTGCTCATTGGCGAACCGCGCTTTCGGGTCGACCAACTGTGGAAGGGCCTGTACGAGCAACTCAGCGATCCGAGTGACCTCACTGCGCTGCCAAAGTCATTGCGCGCGCGGCTCGACACTGAATTGCCCGCTGCGCTCACGACCGTCGTCGAACGGGTCAGCGATAGCGGCGACACTGTCAAATATCTCTTTGAACTCTCGGGCGGCAGTCGCATCGAGACAGTGCTCATGCTGTATCCCGATCGCGTCACGGTCTGCGTCAGCAGCCAAGCAGGTTGCGCGATGGGTTGTTCGTTCTGCGCCACCGGTCAGGCCGGTTTCACCCGCCATCTCACGACCGGTGAAATCGTGGAGCAGGTCGTTCGGGCCGCACGAAAAGCGCGCGAACTCGACCGGCGCCTCGCCAACGTTGTCTTCATGGGCATGGGTGAGCCCTTGGCCAACGAGGCCTCCGTGTTCGGTGCGATTGAACGCATCAACGGCGACATCGGCCTCGGCGCACGCCATCTCACTGTGTCCACGGTTGGTCTGGTGCCGGGTATCCGCAGGCTGACGGAATGGCCGATGCAGGTGAACTTGGCCGTGTCGCTCCATGCTGCCAACGATGCGCTCCGCGACTCGATGGTGCCGATCAACCGCCGCTATCCACTCGAGATGCTGATGGAAGCCTGCGCCGATTACCTTGTCGCAAAGGGTCGCCGACTCAGCTTTGAGTGGGCGCTGATCGACGGTGTGAACGACCGCGAGAGCGACGCGCGCGAGCTGGCAGCACTCTGTCGCTCATTGCCGCTCGCAGCACACGTCAACCTCATTCCGCTCAACCCCACGCCCGGCTATCCGACGCGTGGCACGCCACTCTCGCGGGTCCATCAGTTCCGTGATCGACTCGAAGAACTGGGCACGAACGCCACTGTGCGTCGCAATCGTGGAACCGACATCGATGCAGCCTGCGGTCAGCTCGCAGCGGGCCAACCCGTGCAAGTCGTCACACTCGGTCGGCGTCCAAGTACTTCGGATTAGCAACGGCGAGCTTGTCACGCACGCTCGCCCAAACCGCCTCACGCACGGCTACCTCATCGAGCGCTGAACCGTCGCCACCTGGATCGGCACGTATCGCCGCTGCGAGTTGTTCATCGCTCTCGAAGCCGAGTGCGGCCAACCGTTCACGATGACGTTCGGCCTGCGCCGGACCGAACTCGATTTCGCGTTCGACCATAGCGAGCACGTTGATCGCAACGCGCGTATGGAACTGAACTCCGGCGGCTGTACCCGTGAGGACGTCTCGCTCGAGCCACTCGCGCACAGCCTGAACAAGCTGCTGCGCGGACGGAGCGTCGTGTGGCATCACCAGCGTCCCTCCAAGGCCAAGAACAGATCATGTTCGTTCTCGCAGACGCGACGACCAATCGCCGCGAGTTCGTGGCTGCGCGTCATCCCTGCGATGTGAGCCTGGGCCTGGATGATGCACATGATGCCCCACTTCAGGGTCCCGAGCACTTCCCACCAACGCACGACGTCGGCGTCGACGGCCTCACCGGTCGCCTGCCGATAGGCCTCGAACAGTTCGTCGTATTCACCCACGCCCGCAACGGGCCTGGAAGATCCGAAGCGCCAGGCCTTCACGCACAGCCAACCGAGATCCTCCATGGGGTCGCCGACGTGAGCGAGCTCCCAATCAAGCACAGCTCGCAGTCCGTCGGGGCCCACCATGATGTTGCCGAGCCGGAAGTCGCCGTGGACTACGCACGCACGACCGACGGGCGGCCGATTGCGTTCGAGCCAACGAAAGGCCAGCTCGAACGCGGGATGCGGATAGCCGACAGCGTCGAGCACCTGGCGGTATTGCTCAACCTGGTCGGTGGGCTGTAACGCAGGCACTGACGTTGGCTCGATGGAATGCAATCGCGCCAGCGCCTCTGCAAGGTCGGCGGTCAGACGGGTGCGCGCCACAGCAAAGACGTCGTCACGAAGAATCTTGCGGGCGATAGTTTCGCCGTCCACGTGGCTCAGCACCATAAACGCAGCACCAAGCTCAGTAGTCTCGGCCGACGCAACGATCACTTCTGCAACTGGCACCCCGGCACTGTGTGCGGCGCGCAGGACCGCAAACTCGGTCGCCATGTCGCGTATGTCGCCAGCGCGCTGACGCTGCAGGATCAATGGTCGAGAGTCCGCACAGAATTTCCACGTTTCGCGCGATGCCCCGCCTGTGAGTCGAGAGAGTTCTGTGATCGATGCTCCATCGAGCACTGTTGACAACGATGCTCCGAGATCGTCGTGGGCCATGCGCCTAGGTTCGCACAACGATCAGCAGTTGGCACGCACCGTGGGATACGGATCGACCGCAGGCCCACCGAGGGGATGGATCTCGAAGTGCAGGTGCGGCGTCCCCTTCGCGTTCCCTGTATCTCCCACGTACCCAATCACCTCACCCTTGACCACTTGGCCGAGAGTGGCGTACGCGTCGAGGTGCGCGTAGTAGTACTTGTTGCCATCTGCTCCCGTGAACCAGATGGTTGTACCACCGAGTTCGTTCTGTTTCGGGTCGGCGAACCCATCGACGATCGCTACGATCAAGGTGCCTCGAGGGCTGATCATATCGACCCCCTCGTGCTTGCGGCCGCCAGAGCGTGGCGCACCCCATGTGTCGGCAAACCCCGTGGGGCCTTGTATCGGACAGACCCAATCGGCTCCACTGCCGTAGATCTGATCGAGCCTCACGCCGGGATGCCCACCGGCGCCACCGGAACCGGTCGTTCCACCCGCTGAGCCACCCGACGCCTTGTTGCCGGTCTTGACGCCGTTACCCACGTCGCCGCCATCTGAACCGCCTCCCACCGAGAGCGCTTGATCCTTCTTCAGTTGATCAGCAGCCTCGAGCGCCAACTTCTCGCTCTCTTGCTGACGTTGAGCATCGAGCGCCTTCTTGACGGCTTCGCTTGTCAACCGTTGCTTCTCGACGATTCTGAGGAGTTCGATCTCATCGAGCGCCTTCTTCTGCATCACCTTGAACTTGGCCTGTGCCGCCTCGAACTGTTTGGCCGCTTTCTGTGCCTTGACCTTCTTCTTGTCGAGCTGTTGGCGCAGATCGGCGTAGTCGTCGAGGCTGGTGGCCGACGCTTCGTCGATGATGCTCACCAACATCGCCGTCTCGGCGAGTTCAGTTGGTCCAACAGTGCCCGTCAGCAGCCCGATACCCGTGCCCCCCGAGCCGATATACCGATTGACCGCAACTGTCTCAAGTGTTGTCCGCAGTCCGTCGACTTCCTTCTGCAAGACCTGCACATCTTCGTCGAGCTTGGCCTTTTCATCACCGAGCTGTTCAAGTTTCGATTCGGCTTGGGCCCACGCGTCGGCTGCGGCGTTAGCGCGATCGCGGGCTGCGGCGATCTCACGGGCGGCGGCGGCGGCGGTTCCATTGTCTTTGCCGTTGCCGCTCCCGTTGTCGGCACGCGCCGCGCCGAAGCCGACGAGTGGTGCGCTCGTCGAGCTCAACACCGCGACAAGCAGAAGCCCTTTCCATGTGCGCATGACGCGCGCATGGTACCTGTTGGTTCCGTTTTCACGCGTTCATTGCTAATCGACTCACCTGGGCTGTCTAGCCTGAGCGAACCATGTCCGAAAGCAACACCAACGAAGTGCTGAGATTCATCGCCGTCAATTTCATTCGAGATGAACGACGAATCCTCTACAACGTCGACTGGTCCGTGCGCAGCGATGAGCGATGGCTCATCCTCGGCTCCAATGGTTCGGGCAAGACAACGTTGGTACGCCTCGCCTCGATGTACGAGCATCCATCATCGGGGTCGGTGACGGTGCTCGGCGAGACGTTGGGCAGCACGGACGTACGGCAGTTGCGACGCCGAGTCGGGCTCATGTCAGCATCCCTCGCCGCCCAGCTGCGTCCTCAGCTCAGCGCACAAGACACCGTGGTCACGGCCAAGTACGCGGCGCTAGAGACCTGGTGGCACACCTATTCAGAGGCCGACTACGCACGCGCGCATGAGTGCCTTTCACGCCTCGGCGTTGGCGACTGCGCGCAACGTTGCATGAACACGCTGTCATCGGGCGAGCAACAACGGGTACTACTGGCGCGTTCGCTGATGAATGAACCCGGAGTTCTGCTGCTCGACGAACCGAGCGCTCGTCTCGATCTGGGCGGTCGCGAACATCTTGTGAACGCGCTCGCCGAGCTGACCACGGACCCAACAGCCCCACCGTTGATCCTGGTCACGCACCATGTCGATGAAGTGCCGCCGGGAATGACCCACGCAATGCTGCTTCGCGATGGCGCAGTACTGGCCAAGGGTGACATCACATCAGTACTCACAGAAGAGGCACTGAGCGAATGTTTCGGTCTGCCGCTCACGCTCGAGAGGCGCAGTGACGGCCGACTTACGGCGTGGTCGCGGCGAGCAGACTGAGCAAGCGTTCTCGGCTGGCGTTGATCTCGTCGTGCAGAGCTCTTTCAACGAGTCCGCCGGTCCAGAGCCCACCGCCATAATGCAAGCGCATGTCGAGTCGACTTCCGCCTTCCTGAGGGGTCACGGTGGCGCTGAGCCGCCAGATACTGTGCTTGCGGCCGTCGGACTCTGACCGTTCGAACACGACCTCAGACGTTGTGCCCGTGGCGGACATTTCGCCCGTCCCGCAGACGGTACGCACCATCGTCAATCGCTTTGATCGAGCGAACGGCCCGATCCTTGCGCGGAGTTGCACATTCCATGCCGGCGCTCCATTCGTCTGGTCAGCAAGACGTTCAGAGCGATGCACGAGACCCATCCACTGGGGATAACGGCCGAGGTCGTCGACCCAGGCGAAGAGTTCATCTGTCGAGCAGGGCGCAAGCAGATCCGCAGAGATGTTCACGAACGAAGTATCGCCGGTTGCTCACTGGCTCATCACAATTTGCTCATATCTGAGGACGATCATGAACTTCATCGAAAGAGCAATACCCCCCACCACAACAAGGAGAATGAACATGAACCTCAGGAGCAAGATCGTTACAACCACACTCGCCGCACTTATCACCGTTGGTGGAGCATCGTCAGCCTTCGCCACTGGCAATGGCGGCAACGGTGGCAACGGTGGCGAAAACAGCGCCAATGGCCAGCACCCCCGCGTTACGGCCATCTGCGCTCATCAGGACCAGATCGTCGCCAAGCTCACCGCGCGCCAGACGAAGCTGACCACCCGCATCGCCAAACTCACCGAACTGAAGACCAAGGCAACCGATGCCAGCCATACAGACCGCGTCGCAAAGATCGACGAGCGCATCGCACGTTTGCAGAAGGACCTCGATCGGGTCACGAAGCGGCTCGCTGCAGCGCCGGCATGGATCGCCGCCCACTGCGCCTGAGTACCTCGAATACCTCCCCCCAACACGTGGTGTCTCGCCTTCGGTCGAGACACCACGTTCGCGTCTGGGGTCCGGCGTCAGGAGGTGGTCTTGGGACCCCGCCCGAGACCGCGGAATGCTCGCGAGAGCAACGGACTGTCGGCCTTGAGGAGTCCACCGAGATCGTCGGCGTCGTCGAACACTGGTCGCCAAGGCATCGCTCTCGTTTCGTCAGAATCAGGCGTCACCGAAGGTATGAAATCACCGACCGTGACAGGAGCTGCGAACGACTCGGGATCGACCTCGTGTTCATCGGGCGTTTCCTTCTCATCGAACGACAGTTGCGGTTCGTCAAGGCCTGGTTCGTGATGCTTACGGGCCGGCCGGCGAATGCGACGGAGCTCGCTGGTGGCGTCCCGATCAGCGACTCGAAAGAGGCGCGGGCGAGCTTCCCGACGATCGTCGAGAGTCCATCCTCGAGGAACAACCATTGCGTCTGCGTGGCGCCGACAGACGACACCCATGCGTAGCGGGGCAGCGTCGTCGGGCACGACCTCGAGCCAGACCAGTAGCTGATCGGGGTCCATGCCATACGCGACGCCTGCCGGAGCTGAGCATCCTGGACGTTCACAAAGGCGACCCACGTCGACAACGGTACTACTGCGCCGCCGCCGAGATGAGCTTCGTGTGGCCCGAGAGCAGTTAGACCTCGCGCCCCAAGAAACAGAGCAGCTGCGTCTGCGCGTCGGCGCCCTCGGGCGCGTCGATCTTTGGTCCAAACACACCGGGCTGGCGGATCATCGCATCCATGGGCAGCAGCCCTGAGTACGCACCCTCAACGGCGGCAGGATCGAGGCGCTCATCGCCACCGACGGCACGCGCCAAGTCCCATGTGTGCACCAAGATGTCGTTGCAGATCAGGCGGCCGATCAACTGCTCGGCAGGCATCGGCCCGAACGGTCCGGGCAACGCCTGACTGAGATCGCCTGTGCTCACGCCAGCGAAAAACTGTGTTCGAGCTGCATCCCACGCACCCGTGATATCAGCATCTGGCGCGACCTCGACGGGCTCGGCACCTGCGAGGAGACCGCCGATGCGGCTGAGGTTATTGGCCACATGCACCACAACATCTCGGGCTGTCCAATCGCCACACGGCGACGCATTGGTCCAACTACTCGAATCGGCCGAACGCACCCGTGCATCGAAACTGTCGATAAGGCCAGTGACTCTCTGAATGACTTCTGTGCTCATGCGGCAATCGTAGACCGCAGCACACGCGAGCCGCGACGCCGACCGTGCTATACCGGCGCGCCTACATCGGGAAAGGACTGTCGATGCAGGTTCCGAACCGATGCAGAGCATCCCTGAGGAATACGACACAACCCGTACGTCAGAAACTGGCTCTGACCTACGGGTGAGTGGTCGGCGATACTGATCTCAGACCGCGTTTTTCGTCGATCCATGGATCTGCGACCGAGGCGCCCCCTTCCGAGTCTTCCCCTGCCGAACTGTCGCGGAGTTGGCGAGACACCAGTTGCCGCGAGATGCCGAACAAGCGGCCGATCAACGTGGCTGCCACCTGTGCCTGACGAGCGAAGACAACCGCCGTGTCCTGCATCGCAGATTGCAGATCGCGGAAGGCTTGCGTGGCGATTTCCCGAGCCTTTGGCCCAGCGGCGTTGCTCTCGGCCGCCATCAGGTCACCTGAACAGGAGTAGTCGTGCCTGTATGCACGATACGCGACGCGAGTTGACGCGAAATGCCCCACAGACGCGCGATCTCGCCAATCGAAACCCCTTCGTCGATGAGGCTGACGAAGAGCGATTGCCGCGCATCGGCGCGTGCCACCTCGAGCGCCACTACAGCATCCGTGAGACGCTCTCGTGCGTTGCTCATCGTCGCGGCCTGCGCTATGGCTTTGACGGATTGTTCGGTACGTAGCCCGGTGGCCAATCGGTCCGCGACGATGATTTCTTCGTGCAGGATCTCGATCGTGTGTTCAAGGATGCCGCGAAAGTGTTCGACGGCGACGATCGCAACGCTGCGTGCGGAGTTGTTGTCATTCATCAGGCTCCATCTTGACGAGGGGGTCGTGTTCGGAGATATCGGCTTCGGCCGTTTGTGACGGCCACATCAAAACGGTTATGAGAATGCCAGTGATGAACGCAAGCATCCACCAACGCGACAGAAGCCACAATGCCAGCCCGCCCTGCGGAACGCGCCATCGGACACGACCCAAAATGTCGTGATGCGTAAGCGCCACACCATCGGCCGTTGTGCGGTTGTCACCCTGGGTCAGGATGATCCCCTCAGCGTCGATCCCGATGATTCGGTGCACAATGAGTGCCGTGCGGCCCTTGTCGCCTCCGACCTTGGTTTGGAACACGATGATGTCGCCGCGAGCATACTGATCTTGGGCGCGAGCGACGACGAGATCTTCGCTCCTGAATGTTGGCTGCATCGACTTGCCCTGCACGACCAAGATCGTGGTCTGTCCTCCGAATCGGCTTGGCCAAAACCACAGCAGCGAGAACGAGACCAGTACCAGCAGTATCGAGCTCGTCACGCTTCGGCGATGCAATCGTCGCCCGAGTGCTGTGAACGCGTTCATGGCGTAGTGACCACGAAGTCGTCGAACCGAACGCTGGAGTTACCACCGAACAAGCCTGCGCGCGCACCAGTGCCGAGCGATGAGAGCTGCGCGGCTGAGAGCGTGAAAGTAAGCACGCTCGTACCGTTGAGCGATACCGTCACCGAGCTACCGGCTCGCGCAAGAACCAAGGTGTTGGTCGCCGCAAACGTCGGGGTGACGGTCGCAACGACGGTCGGTACGCCGGTAATCACCGTGCGAAGTTCGATCCGGTCCGGAGCGCCATCAATCATGACTGCCGCCAGATATGTGGACACACCATCATGTGACAACACCACGCCGCCGATCCGGCCCCCGGTGTTCAAGCTCGCCAGCACGACCTGCACGCTGCTGTCGACCGTGCCCGTGTTCTCGGTCGCCACTGCGGACACCGTCGCACTGGAGGCTGCGGCGTTGGCCTGGATCGTCCAGGTCCCCACGTGCACTAACCAGACGCGGTTCGCGCACGCCACCGCGCCGCTGGCCGCACGCGCGGACATCGACACACCAGTTGTACCCGTGAAGTCGTCGCAGCCAAGAATCGTGGAGGTCGATGCGGTCGCAGCTTGGTTGACGGCCACGAGCGATACCGACGAGACACCGCCGAGTGACGCCGCGTGGCCCACAACCAACATCGTTAAGCAGCCACCGAACGCCAACGTGGCGATACCACGAGGCACCCGCCGCCAACGGAAGACAAAGCTCAACGCGAGTGCTCAGCCCGAAATGACCAGCGACAGTCCGTTGACCGACGAGGCCGACACGGGGCTCGCGAGGGTCACCGAGAACGCCGAGGTTGTCACCGTGATGCTCGCCACGTTCGTCGTTCCCAAGTTCGTTGTCCCGTTGCGCAATGAGACTGACGCGGCCTTGCCATTACACGCCGCGTTGACCAATGTGAAGTTGACACCGGTCACCTGATAGGTCTGCGCTACCGCGCTGTACGCCGTGACGTACGCAACGGTGATGCCATCGGTATCGCACGCAGCCACGATCTGATCATCCGATCCCAGGCCAGCCCCTGTGAGACCACCCAAGGTCGCTGCAGATGCCCCAACGAGTCCTGCACTCAGAACACCGGCGAGTACCGCCACCACAATCTTGTTCTTCTTCATTTGTTCCACCTTTTCATTCTCAGTGATTGATTGACCACAGACCGTAGCGTGTCAATACCTGTTGCGCAACCCCCCCTTACATTTTTGGGTTTCGTGGCCGAAGGCCGTGATTGTTGGGCCCGAGGGGCACGCCAGCACACGGTCTGCGTTCGCGGTTCGATGACACGGAGAACGCAAGCCGGCAACCTCACGAAAAGCAGAAAAGTGTGGAAATGTCGGGCTTCGCGCCGACAGTGGCGCCAGACGCACTTTCGGCGAGGCGGTCGGCCAACAGACTCGGCCGGTTGACGAGCACGGTCGGCACCTTCGAGCCATAGGCGGTTGCGATCGATGCCGTACAAATCGCCGGTTCTGGCGTGTCGGCATCAACTCCCGAGCTATGTTGTGCGCTGTGTTGCTCCCAGAGCTACACAGCGCACAACAATGCACACAAACCCGCAGCACCACAGTTCAGGGGCTATTTTCGTGGGCGATACCGGTCTCGAACCGATGACCTCTACGGTGTGAACGCTAGACCTCATATGCCCTGATAGGACCCCATATAAGTGACGTTCGACACATAGCTGATATGGGCACTTTAGCGCCCCCGCTGACGACCTTGCACCACTACTTCTGAAACCTTTTACTCTGCTCTGCCAAGGAGGGACGATGCTCGCGGAGACGGTACAGAGTCACGTAGGTGCCTTCTTCGGCGTCAGCGGTACGGTCGTGGTGTTCGTCGTCGCACTGATCGTCTTGGCGCTAGTGAGCAACTCGGAGGATCAGAAGAAAGAGGCGGCAGCGAACCTAGCGAAGCAGAGGGCCGCCGTTTCGGAAGCCGAGGCGGAGCGTCAACGAGCCAGGCTATTGGCAAACCCCATTACGCAAGTCTGCTCTGACGGACGGCACAACGAGTGCAACGGCAACGTGAGAACGAGTAGCGGAGCCATAAGGCAATGCAGTTGCACCTGCCATGGAGGGTTGAGCGATAACTGCTCGACAAAAGGACGCCACGACCTCTGCAATGGCACAGTCAACGGCTCGTCGGCCCCCTGTCGCTGCACGTGCCATATGCCGAGGACGTAGCACGAACCGGCTAAACGACTGAAGTTCACTTGAGGCGGCGCACCGTACTTGTCTCACCTTGGACGAACAAGGGCGTCGTCAGCGTGCTGTTGTCCCACGTTTCACTGTCCACATCGGTAACAGTCTCGCCTTTATCCAATCCTTACGACCCATCGTGCCAAGGCGATAAGTGCTTTGTCTGTCTCCATTTAGGCCGAAGTGGTACGCTCCGGCCGATTCCACCACGACACTGCAAGGACCATTCCTCGAAGATGAAATACAACCGCAGCACAGACGTCGGAACCCCATTCTTGAGCACTCTGACCAGTTATGTCCGGGGAATGATACCAAGTTGTGGGAAGGGCGCTCCCCTGCGCGTCATTTCAATCCCGTTGACGGTTGTCGCGTTCTTGGTGCTCGCTTCGGGATGCGCAACCACGACGTCAGATGTAACCACCGAGTCTGAGCCCTCGACTTCGGCAGCTGCGACAAATAGTGTGGGCGAGACCTCTTTAGTTGTTGTGATCGCACCATCGACCAGCTCAAGAGTCTCGAATCCGACCGATACGGCAAGCACTCAGTCCTCGGTTGCGTCGTCAGATCCTGAAGTGGCCGTGTGCCAATCCGCCGAAGGCAGCATTGGAGAGGAAACCGTCAGTGTACGAAATGCCGTAACGGGCCGGCTGCTCTCCAAGCAGGTCTTTAACTGGTCATCCGATACCGATCCGACTGCTTGGGGTCCAACTTGCGGCGGCGGCCGGTTCAGCCCGTTCAGCCTAGACTTTACGATGGTGACCGGGAGTAGGTTCGATGGCACAAATACCATGCCCGGATTCTTCGACGTTAGCGGTTTCTTTCACGCTTCTCTTGCCGCTCCGGTCGACAGCAGCTTTGGCGGCGCTGGCCTAGTTCGCGCCGTCGACGTCGAATTTCGCCCTGGAACAAATGATCTCTGGTGGCTCGACAACGACGGTCAAACGCTAACCGCACACGGCCCAGACAGTGCCCTAGTCGATTTTGCGGTACCGCAGGATGTCGTCGTAAATGAGAATTCAGGACCCAACAGATTGGCCTTCGATCGCTCAGGTAGCCCCGTTGTAGTAACTGCCGGAGGCAACATCTTTGACTCACGGGGACACGAAATCAACTCCGACAGCTTGTCGACGCTGAATGGGATCCCGTTGAACTTCGGAACTCAAGCAGAATATTCGGCCATCTTCCCTCCGAGCAATCGACACCTAGAATCCGCTCGCAAGAACCCCGAAGGCGACCGCGTAGCGTTCATCACGAGCGGCCCCGCTAGTGCTGCCGGACTAATTCTGTGGACGTCGCCCATCGCACAGTTCGACGCAATTCAACTCGCTGCGCTCGATGCGCCACGGACGTACGGACAAGCGTTGCCAACAGTATTGGCCTACCGCGACTAAGAGTGGGTTGCCCGGCGTCAGTGGCCAACAGAAAACTGCCCATTAGCGGCCAACGTAGCTACCTCAAGCTTCTTGGCGACCTACGATTTCTACACCTCAGTGTTCACCACCGGTATCGCGGTGGAGTCGCACGGCGGGATGTAACGTCTGGTCATGGACAACCGTCGCCGACTTAGAGCGCGCGCCAATAGGCGTTGATAGTTGACCATCCACCGGTCGGCGGGTTGGCCCTGTTTTCATTCAGGGTGCGATCCAATTCCGACTCGACCAAGT
>JAYTWP010000079.1:0-17490 GCA_043743395.1 Actinomycetota bacterium
GCGACGATCATGAGCGCCGGGATCACCATGTAATAGCGATACATCGGGAAGCCGTCGTACCAATACGGATTCCAGCCGGTGAGTCGGAAATTCGACAGCAAATGATCACGCAAATATGCGGGACCCATCACATGGGCGCCCATGTCGCCGCCGGTGGGAGTGTTGTTCGAGGTGATGAGATCCCAATGGACGACGTTGAGCGTGACAATGCCAGCTACGAGCAGGAAGATGAAAGCTGTGAGTGCGCGCACGACGCGCTCGAAGGTCCAAGGAGCGTCGATCCACGCAAGTGGCCGACGGACGACAGCGCTGCCCATACGCCGAAAGAACGCGGAGAACGGTCCCGGCCGCCTACTGTCATCGGCCTGCGAGACGTGCGTAGGCAGCGAGAACGAGTAGGCATAGTCGGAATCGATTTCGTCTAAATCGACGTGACCAGAATCGAGCGAATCGCTCAGAAACCGATCTTGGTCGGCGGGATCAAAAGGTTCCGTCATGCGGGCAGCATTCTTTCATCTCTCGGCTGAATTCTCACGTCACACCCCATCAAGATCACCGTGCAACCAAGACGAGCGCGGTTGCGTTGAATGCCATATGGGCCGCAATTCCCATACCCAGGCGGTTTGTCATGAGGGCACACGATCCGAGCACGAGGCCGAAGACGAACAGCCCCGGGTACTCGACGGGGCGGAAGTGGATCAGAGCAAAAAAGACGGCCACGACAAGGACGGCGAGCACGTTGTTGAGTCGTCGTCGTGCCGCACCTTGCAGCAAGCCGCGATACACCAGTTCCTCGACACATGGGGCCAACACCACGATGACGATGACGAGCACAATGACCCAGACGCCGTGCGCACGATCGTAGAGATCGCGTGCGTTGCGCTCGAGCTGTTTGTCCGCAAAGGTATCGGGCCATGCATGTTGGAGTGGCCAGTAGACGAGCCGCAACAACACAAGTTGACTCAGCACCCCGATCGGGACCCCAACGAGGTCGAGCGGCACAAAGCGGAAGGCGTAATCGGCCATCGGCCGACCCGTTGCAAAGGTACGGCTGACGATCACGAGTGCGGCGATCTGTGGAAGCCACAACGCAATCGCCATTGCAGCGCTGAGCCAGACCGGCCGTTGAGTCGCGGGCACTGTTGCATCTCCCGACACAGCGAGCATTACGCTGCCCGCGACGTTGCCGAGCACCCAGCCGGTCATCCACGTGAGAGCGGCGACACCGAGGGGAATCGTGCGCTGAGATGCGAGGTGTGCACCCGTCGGGAACGCACGCGCACTGCGAGCTTCGGGTCGATGTTGCACGGCGCCCACGGTAGTCCGCCGCGCCGACTCGGCGGCGAGACCGTGGGCAGGCGGAGAAGAAAGGTCTTAGCCCGCAGCAGCGAAAATGAGTTCGCTGTTCGAGCGCCGGTCCTCGAGCCGCCAACCATGCGGCACGGAAAGTCGGGCACCGTGGCGCTGACACAAATCGTATGCGTGAGGATCGCGTTCGGGAGCCATGTCGTCGAGCCAGACAGCCGAGCGGGAGTATTGGTACGTGAGCGTCACCACTGCCCGCTCCGCACATCCTGACCGAGAACACTGACGCTGCACGCAGATGAAAATATCTGAGTGCAGGCCCCAATTGGTGGATCAATGGGCCGAAATTTCGGCAACGCGACGATGATTGGTCGCGTCAACTTGACCGCCGAGATTGCCCAGCTGACGGTTTCACGTCGCCGGATTGCACGTAGCATGGACCAATGAGCAACTTGCCCCCTCCGCCCCCACCGCCTCCCGCCGGTCGCGGATCGGGTGGGCGCGGACCGAATGGCCCGGGTCCCCAGGGCCAGGGCCGCAAGACACCACCCCCCGGCTTGCCGAAGTGGAGCATCGCGTTGTTGGTTTTGGTCGTGGTTGGCGCGCTCGCCGCGACTCGGTTTTGGCCAACCTCGTCTGCCGAGAAACTGAAGTGGAGCGAGTTCCTGACCCAGGTCGACAGCGGCACGGTCAAGCAGATCACGATCGATAACGGAAGCCGGGCGATCAGTGGCCAGTTCAAAGACGTGGGCGGCAAGCCTGGTGGAAGCTTCACCACCACAGCTGACACGCAGATCACTGACGGCGTGATCGCCAGGTTCGACAAGAGCGGCATCACATACGACTACAAGGCACCGGACAACAATTGGTGGGCGGGTCTGCTCACACTGCTCTTGCCGTTCGCGTTGATCATTGGCTTTCTCGTCTGGATGCAGCGCCGCGCCGCGGGTCAAATGGGCAATGTGATGTCTGTCGGCCGGAGCCGAGCCAAGACATACTCAGCCGACAAACCCTCCACGACGTTCGCAGACATCGCTGGCTACGAAGGCGTGAAACAGGAAATTCGCGAAGTCGTCGACTTCCTGCGCATGCCAGAGCGTTTCCGTGAGATCGGTGCACGCGTCCCCAAGGGGATGCTGCTCGTTGGACCTCCCGGAACCGGCAAGACCCTGTTTGCCCGCGCCGTTGCCGGGGAGGCAGGCGTTGGATTCCTGTCCGTCACGGGTAGCGATTTCATGGAGATGTTCGTCGGCGTCGGCGCAAGTCGTGTCCGCGATCTGTTCCAGCAGGCTCGCAAGATGGGCCGGGCAATCATCTTCATCGACGAACTCGACTCGATCGGCCGCAAGCGTGGCGCCGGCCTCGGCGGTGGCCATGACGAGCGAGAGCAGACGCTGAACCAGATGCTCTCCGAGATGGACGGCTTCGAGACCAGCGAGGGAATCGTCATCCTGGCGGCCACCAACCGCCCGGACATCTTGGATCCGGCGTTGCTGCGACCGGGCCGGTTCGACCGCCAGATCGTGGTTCCACTCCCCGAGGCCGGAGAGCGACTGGCCATCTTGAAAGTCCACAGCCGCGACAAGCGCATCGGAGACGACGTCGATCTCGATGTCATGGCCAAGGCCACTCCCGGAATGAGTGGTGCCGATCTGGCCAACCTCGTCAATGAAGCAGCGCTCGTCGCTGTTCGCCGCGGCTCGAAGGAGATCGAGCGAATCGACTTCGAGAATGCCCGTGACCGCGTGGTGCTCGGAGCGCTTCGCGAGAGCATGGTCTTGTCGCCCGAAGAAAAGCGGGCAACTGCATACCACGAGGGTGGGCACGCAATTCTGGCAACGGTGCTCCCACACGGAGACCCGCTGCACAAGGTCACGATTTTACCGAGGGGCATGGCACTCGGTGTCACCTGGAGCCTGCCGCAAGAACGTCACACGTACTCCCGTGAGTACTTCGAAGACACGATCTGCAAGGCAATGGGCGGCCGCGTCGCCGAAATGATCGTGTTCGGTCACCTCAACAGTGGTGCGGCAAACGACCTCGAGCAGGCAACCAACATCGCTCGTCACATGGTGCGCGAATGGGGCATGAGCGAGCGGATCGGGCCGATGGCGTGGGGCAGCCAACAGCACGTGTTCCTCGGCGAGGACCTGATGAGCAGCGCTCGCGAGTACAGCGACCAGACCGCCCGGATCCTTGACGAAGAAATCTCGACGATGCTCCACTTCCAGCAAGATCGCGCACGCGAGCTGCTGATGAAGCATCGCGTCGGTCTCGATCTCGTGGCCGAGGCACTTCTCGAGCATGAGACCATCGACGGCCCGGAAGTGGCCAGGCTGGTGCAGCAGGGGCTCGGCGAGCCATCGCGCATCAGCGACCTCGAGTCTGCTGCAACGTCACCGGTCGACGTCCAGGAGTAACCGCAACCGACTCGGGGCGACAAACCTCAGTCGTGGTCGTGACCAAGCCCCGGCTCGGGCGAACTGCCCGGCTGGCGCACTTCGGCACACGCTGCCCACAGATCTGTCGCGGTCACGGGGCCGAGGAAGCTCGCCCGAACAACACCCTCGCGATCGGCAATCACGAGGGTCGGTACGGCATCGATGTTGTATCGCTCGTGCAACTTCGGGTCCATCGCGAATTCGACGTCGACCACGCTGACCTCGCGACTGGCAAGTACGGCTGCCTTGCGCTTGACGTCGGCGCAGGTGTGGCACGACGCCGAGGTGAACGTCACGACGATCCACTCCCCCAATGCCCCTGCGAAGTCGGCGCGGTCAAGCTGCGCCGGGGCTTGCCAGCGGTTCTGAGTGGGCGGGTCGACGTGGCGATGACGCTGAAGTACCAGCGCAACACACGCCACAACGGCTACGAGGACGGTGGCGATGAGAAGTTGCACGGTCCACAATCCGGCAGCGCCCACGAGCCGGACCGACCACTGAGGTCGTGCCCGCGCGGCAACAGTCGCTCGACGAGTATGCGTTGGTTCGATTCAACAACGAGAGTACGTCCGAGAACGCTTGCGTCGGTGAGATCGATCGTGATCAGACCGGCGGCAGGCAGTGCGAGATCGGTCAGGCTCGGCACGGCAACTTCGCCACCCGGCCCGACAGCCTTGATCGTGACTTTGGCATCCACGCCATCGACGTTGTAGACCACGAGCGCCTTGTCGATCGCCGCATCAACACCGATCGGCACGTACCAGCGGGGCACCACGTATTCAGAAGTCATCCCCATCACGACCGTTGTGGCGACCTTTTGACCGGCCGGTCTCGTGAGCACACGCTCCACCACGATGGAAGGTGCTGCGAGCGTGGAGAACACCAGATTGTGCGGTCCTGCGGGAAGACCTTTGATGCTCGCGGTATCGAAGACGACGACCTCACCTGCCGGCACCGGAAGAGGATCCGGCGCAGTGAACACCGACGTCAGCGCGATACCCAAGATGTTGATTGTGACAGTGGCATCGGTGTCGGTGGGGTTGAAAATCACGTACTGCTCGGTGATGCCGGCGCCACTCTCACCATCTGCGAAGTACACCTGCTCTGCGGGCGCAGGAGCACCCAGCGCGAGGGAATAGCCGAGCCGGTTTCCGCCGAAGTAGTGCTGTGCTCGAGCGACGACGAGTTGGCCCCGGCTCGCCTCGACTTGAACACCGATGATCGCTTCGTCCTTGAGTCCGTTGTCAGCAACCGATACAACTTTCACCGAATGCGGCGCGACTGAGTCGCCCTGAAACGCTGACGGCTCTCGCTTGCCGGCCGCGGTGATGAAGGCCAAGTTGACACTTGCCGGATCGGCGCCAGGGTTTGTGAGAATGATCTGATCGGTACTGCCGCCGACCGTGAAGCCATCGGAGAAATACCACGTGCGCGACGTCTGCGTGATGCACGAAGCGACTGCATCGCCTGCGGGGTACAACGCGCGTTGCTCAACGACTGCCTCGCCGCCATCCATCTCGACCACGGCCGAGACAAAGCTGGTCGAGACCGCCGCTGCAGCAAGTGCGGCACTCACCGACAAGGTGGTCGCGCCCCGCGCCGGCACTGTGAGATCCTGGGACAACGGTACGAACTGATTGGAACCGAGCAGTGTGACGTGCCCGGCAAGCGGGGTCGACGTCGGATTAGCGATCACGATGTCACCACCGACCGTGTCGTCACCGGTCGGCACACCGGGGCAGTACCAGGTCGTGGTGATCGGCGTACGGTGCGACGCAAACGCACGACTGACGAACGGAACTGAACCCAAGTGCGCGCTCGACGCCGATGGGGTGCTGCGACCGAACACGACCGTGGCGAGCAACCCACCGAGGACGACGACCGCCACAAACAAGCGACGTTGATTCACGGTGCTCCCACGATGTTGTCAGGGCTCGTGACAACCGCACGGCCGAGAGGACCGTCCAGGCTCAGCAGCGGTCCGTCGAACACAGGACTGACCGTCCGCCTACGCCGCAGCCAACCCCAACGAAGCCGGCTCGCCACAATGCAGAGCGCGACCCAGCCGATGAACTGGATAAAGACCGCGAGATGCCGACCGGAATCGGTGTGGTAATCCAATGTGGCGTCACCAGCCGCCACCACGTCGTAGGCAGTAGTTGCCGTGAACGCATTTCGGCCGGCAAGGCGTTGACCGCCCACGCGCAGTTGCCAGTGCGTGTCGAAGGGACGCGCGACGTGCAGAGCACCAGTCGGGACAGGTCCATTTCCCGGACCGCGAGACCTCATTCCGACCATCACCGGCTGAGCACCCGAGAGGTCGGTCTTCACCAGCACCTCATAGCCCGCCTGCCTACTGCCTTCGACCGCAGCAGAGCCAACGAGCATGCTCTGCGTCGGCATCCATGCAACATTCTCGAACGCGATGTAGTTCGGAGGTGTATACATCCGGCGAAGATCGAGTTGTGTGTTCAGTCCTTCGAGGAGTCCAACCGGAAGAGGCAGCTGCTTCGTGGCAGTTGAATCGAGTCCGTTCAGCACCGGCACAACGATGTAGCGAATCGAGTAGGGCGCCAACAATCGACCGACACGCGACGTTGAGTTGTCAGCGATGAGTTGCATCACCGAGCTCACGTCGCGCTCACCGGCTGAAGGTAAACCGGGCCAGTGCTCATCGATGTAGAGCGGGCCGTCGTCGACGATTGCGAACGTAACGCCTTTCGATGCCACGCCGTTGTTACGCCACCCGGGTAACGGCATCACGCGGGCGTCTCCAATGAACAACGTGCGATAGTCGCCCTCGGCCGGATTGGCGGCGAACTGCTGAGAAGGTTGCAGAAGTACGTTGGCGGGGGTGGACCAATGGCCGTTTGATGTCGCCGCCAGCGCGGGCACGACACCGATCAGGATCGCAATCCCGCTGAGGAGGCCAAGCGGTTGTCGCCATCCGAAGCTGCCGCCCTGAACGTCTTGTTCGAATGCAGCAACGGCACACGCAGCGGAAATCGCGAGGCCCACCGCGGCTGGCGCGAGCAGCAGACCGACCTCGGGCAACCGAAACGGAAAGGATCCGTGAACCGAGCTCACCGCAAGGGCAAGGAAACCAACGCCGAGAGCCCCGCCCCGCGTGGCCCATGTGAGACGCCAGCCGCGAGCGAGCAATGGGGCCGCAATCAGCGGGAGCCACAGGGCGATCGCCAGTGCACCAAGTTTGTCCGGGCCAACACCAAACCGCAGCACACGTGCAATGCCGAAATTCGCAGAGGATGCCGCTGGGGCTCCGACGAATGCATCCCACGCATTGGTGCCGATCAGGGAGCTGATCCACGGGAGGTTGATGAGCATCGCGATGGCGCCAGCGATCGCCGCGCCCGCAAACAGCGTGATCGCCGCGCGCGCGAGTCCCCGCGCCAACACTGTGGCGAGGCCAAGGCCGGCACCGACCACGACAACGATCAACGCAAACGTAGGAACGAAGGCCGTGACCACCGCCGTGAGGAGCCCGAGCTGCGCCACACGGCGAAGCTGATCTCGGCGATCGTATTCGGTGAACGCGTCGGCAACATCGGCGTCGGCGCGCGCGGTCAGTGCCGGCTCGATCGTTGCGATCTTGCGCAGCAGGTGAACCACCCATGGCGTTGCGCCATATGCAGCGACGACCCCCCAGCGGCCTGCGCCGAGCGCGCTGTACGGCAGCGGAACAGCCGCGTAGAGGACAAGTCCGGCGATCCGAGCACGCGAGGAGGGGAAGATCGACATCAATCGCCAAGCGCCGTAATAACCGATCGGCAGCCATGCCAATACGGCAATCGTGTGCAACAAACCCATGTGTCCAAAACTGAACGCACCGATCACGCCAAGCAGTCCAATGCCAGTCGGCGCCGCCGTGGTCTGCCCCAGTCCGTGCGCCCACCATCCAGACCAGTAGCCGCCAAGCAACGTGCGCGCCTTGTCGGGGAAGCGCAGGAACTCGCCAACCGCGGGAACGCCGTGGACGATGAAACTGCGACTACCCAGCAACGCGAGCACCATGATGGTCATCCAGGCGGCAAGTTGGCCTGCGGTGTTGCGAGAGAAACGACGAAGTCCGATTGCGCTGTGATCGACCGCCATGTTCTGTTGTTCACGCGTGCGCAAGTATGACGACAGGCGCGCGCTACCCCGGATCTGTAGACCCGCGACCTCGCGATACGGAACGTGGCGCAGCGCTGCCACCTCGCGTCGGCGACGAATGACGGAAGGAAGACGCGGCACGAGACCGACAGTCGCGCGCAACGATGCAAAGGCTTCGCCGAGGCGACCCGTGAAGAGTCCTACAGCGAGCTCGAGCAGCGAGAGCAACAGCATCTGCACCAACACGAGTGGGAGCCGGAGCCCACCGGTCAGCGTTGCAACAGTACGAACCCGATGCTGCGCGGCGAGCAATCGGTGGGCCATGTCGGTTCGGCGCTCGAGGAGCTGTTCGCGGTGACGCGCGCGAGCGGCCGGCACCACCACGACCCGGGCCCCACTGAGATGTACGCGCCAGCAAAGGTCAAGATCTTCGCCGTGGAAGGTGCTCGCTGCGTCAAAACCACCGATGACGCGAAAAAGATCTGCGCGAACCATAAGGCATGCTGATGGAAGTGCAAAGACGTCGCGAACTGCGTCGTGCTGTTCCTGATCGAACTCGCCTGGTTCGACCAACGCGTCGATTTCTCCGAAGCGATCGACCCCAAGTCCAACGTGCTGAAGCACATGCGGCTGATCCCAGAGGACCAGCTTTGGTCCGACGACTCCAGCGTTGGACCGATACAGCTCTTCGACCAATAACCGCGTGGCAGAAACGTCGAGTGCGACGTCGTCGTGCATCAACAAAAAGAAGCCGTTGTCACCCTCGACCAGTTGCAACACCTCATTCGCCGCGGCGCCATACCCGGGATTGTCCGGGATCGCGCGGACGAAGGCATTGGGTAGTTGCTCATGGATCTGCTCAGTGACATCGGTGGCGCCCGTCACGAGGAAAAGGGTCTTGAGATTGAGGTAATCCTGGTCAGCGAGCGAGCTGAGGACCTCCTCGAAATCGTCACCCGGGTCATGTACGACCACGACAGCCACTACGGGCGGTGCGAGTTCGGTGTTGACGTCCACGAGGAGCCGAGACTAGCCCGACGGTGTCGCCAAATGGCGGCAGTGCCAGTTCGGGACGGCGCTCATCGGCGTCCCGATGCGGCGAGGTGCCCGGCGACAAGAGCCCATTCGAGGAAACCTTCCACAAGTGCTTGCAAAAGTTTACACTCTGACCTATTATGTATCCATGCCGCCGCGGACGATCTGGACCGTGGCCCACTCTGAAGGAGACACCCATGGCCGCAGCCAAGTTCAACCTGTTCCCATCGCTCGACTTGAGCAACCTTGATCTCTCGAAGGTCAGCCTGCCCAAGGTCAGCGTTCCCAACATCGACACTGAAGCGCTCAGCAACGTCGCCAGAGACGCCGCGTACGTCGTCGTCGGCCTCGCCGTCGTCGCGCTCCAACGCACACAGGTCCTGCGGCGCGAAGTCGTCAAGTCGCTGAGTGATCAGGTTGCCGACAGCAAGCCACAGCTCGAGGAGATCATGTCCGGTGTCGAGTCCCGTCTTGCGAGCATCGACGGTCGAATCGAGTCGCTCGAGGGCAAGCTCGATGAAGCCGTCACCGACCTCGAGAAGCGGCTTCCCGAACGAGCAGGCGCAATGCTTGTACAAGCACACGACATCGCGAAGGCCGCACGCAAGCAGGTTCGTAGTCGCATCGTGACCGCTGCCTGAACGGCGCGCTCACCCCGACGGTCGGCTACGCGCTGACGCCATACCATCCGCTGACATCGATCACGACGTCCATGGCGACGTTCGCTTTCAGGCACCATCGCCCAGACGCATCGACGGCGCCCGCGACGGTGGTCGCCGCGACGGAACCAGCAAAGTTGCGCACCATCGACAAGTTCGGGACTCGCGCGATGCATGGATGCACGGTGATGAAGCCCGCCTTGATCGCTCCGACGGATGTGACTTCACCGACGATTGCTACGACTCCGGTCGTTGGGATGGTCCCGACGCCGGAAAGAGCGAGCGCCCTATTCTGATTGGCGGCGAATCGGCCACCGAGACCGAGGTTCTCTCGCGTATCGAGTACCCGTTGCGGAGTCAGCGCATGGAAGTCGTTGGTGGCGGTTGGACCGAACCAACCGCTTACGTCGAGCACGAGATGCATCGCGTTCGAGACGAACATGCACACACCACCATCGGCATCGAGTCCTAGCTGGGCATGGTTAGCCACAGAAGAACCAACGGTGGGGTTGAGTAAGGACGTCGTCGGCTGATCGGCGTCGCAGGGCCAGATGGTGACGAAACCCGAGCCGACAGCATTCGAGCTGTGCACCGTCACCGCGACGCCAGTGGCCGAAGCCGGAACGCCTTTGACACCGGCAACCTGGACGCGCATCACGTTGCCACGGCGCGGGGTCGGGCCCGTTCGCGAGTCGAAGAATCGTTGCGGCACGATCGGCTCGAACCGCTGCCCAGCACCCGTCTCGTACACGCCAGTCAGATCGATCACCAGGTCGGTACTCGTCGACGAGAACACACAGAAGTCACCAGTTGAGTTCACCGGCACGATCGCTGTTCCCGGCACGATGCGGCCGGCGACGGATGGCACGATCGAAACGAATGGCCGGTCAGCACCGCATGGGTACGCCGTGAGGTAGCCATTCACCATGGGGGCAATGGCCGTGACGTTCACGACGACTGCGGTGGTGTCCGACGGCGCGTTCGTGTGAACGGTCAGGGTGCAACCGCTACCGAGAGGAACAGCATCAGTGCCCACGCCCGAACGTGTATCGATCAACCGGGTCGGCGTGACGGCGGTGAACCAACTCGTCGCCGAGTTGGCACCGACCCCCGCAACCGACGTCGCTGTCCGTCCGGCGCAGTCGTCTGTTGGCGCAGGAGTTGGTGCAGGCGCCGGTTCCGGCGCCGGGGAGATTGGATCATTGACGACATGGAACCAGGATGATTTCAATCCCAGAGCGGAACGGAAGTCGTTACCGGAGATGTTCAGCGAGCCGGCCGATCCGGCGACGGTCATCGTCACGACACGACCACCCCACTCGCCGTTGCCCTCGCGCGTTTTGACCACGAGTCCCGTGTAGTTTCCGATGCCCGGCCATGCCGCCTCAATCGCGGTGCGCGTCACGCTTGTCGCCCACGCGTGCGCGCCATTGTCACCAACCGCATCGCCATCGTCGACGACGGGCGTAAAGCCGAGTGTGTTCTGGGCCGTGAAGCCGCCAGAAGAGGACGAGAACATCGTGTACGCGATGACACCCGAATCGGACCCGTAACGCCGAACGACGCCAGCGGTGGCAAGCACAGCAGCATCGGTCGGACCGAACTCCTGCGCGACCACGGCCCCGCTCACGCCAACGCGGTAGGCGGCGCCACGGTAGGTCTGACAATTCACTGCGTCGCACGTCCTGGCAAAGGTGTCCTTGTTCTCGGTCAGGCCGTAGCTTCTCGCCGCGACGGCCTGTGCCTGCAAAGCCTGCATGCCCTTGCCCTGGCCGAGCGCCCCCCACGACCATGAAACCTCACCGCCAACGACTGAACGCAGGTATTGCTCGAGCGGAACCTGACTCACCGTACGATTGGCATGAGCGTTGCTGTTGATCGCCCGGATCGCGCCGCGGTAGTAGCGAACCCGCCCTGTAGACGGTTCACAGAGCCCGAGAAGATCACCGACATCGGTACTCGCGGTGGTGTCACCCTGGGGGCGAAATGTCACCGAGGTGGGTTGGTCGCCGATGACGACGGTCCAGCCGCTGGTCGGGTCGTCGAGGTTGACCCCCGCCACTGGGCAGACGTTGCCGTCGGTTCGCCCCCAGACCCGGTAATGGCCGTCTGTGGTCTCGTTCGCAACGAGCGATCGCCACGTGACAGGTTGTCCGGGGGCCGGCGTGTAACCGTCGACCACAGCGACACCCTTGTCACTGACCACCGCAGTGGCAGCGCCGTCGAGCCCGTACAGCCGAACAGTCATGTCCGTGCCCGGCGCGGTGGAGGCAACTGTGCCCGCGTAGTAATGGTCGAGAATCTGCGCAGCAGTCCAGCCGTAATTCACGGCGTATCCCAATGCGCCGTACTGACTCATACCGACGCCGTGACCCCACCCATGTCCCTCGATGACGACAGAGTCCGGGGCCACTGCGGCGCGGGCCGCGGGCGATGTCGCCGCGATGGGCCGCAGAGCTGCACCGGCCGACACAGTCGAAGAAGCCGTCGGGAGGACGAGCCCAAGGACCACAATGAACGCGCCGAAAGGCCGCCATCGCCGATTCCTTTCAAGCACCATGACCGCCTCCGCTGCTTTTTGGACGGCATTCGGGACTCTCGGCCCTCTACCGCCATTCCTTTCAACCGCCTACAGTGACAAGGTAGACGCGTCGAGTGAATTAATCAACCGATTCCGAGAATTCGTAGCAAAGGGTGCATTCGTGGGCAGTGCTGGGGCCGCTAGCCTTGCCAATCTTGGCCAAACGCGACGATCATTCCTCGGCGTTGCAGCGCCTTCCGTTACCCGAAGGCACCCTGCCCGTTGGTGTCGGCCTCCTTGTTGCCGGCGTCGCCAGCTATGCGTTCTTCAAGATCGGCGTCAAGGCGCTGGGCGAAGATGGCTTCAAGCCGATCAGCAGTCTGTGGTTCGCCACGTTCTTCCTCGCTCCCGGCTTCTTCTTACCGCTCGAGCAGGAGTTGGGACGTGCCCTCGCGCATCGTCGGGGCATCAACCAGGGTGGCCGACCAGTCGTTCGGCGCGTGCTCCCACTCGCCGGAGCGCTCACGGCCATCGTGTGCACCGTGATCCTGATCACCTCGGGCGCGATCACCTCCAAGTTCTTCGAAGGTGACTGGGTCGTCACAGCGGCCCTGGTGGTCGGATTCATCTCCTACGCGCCCGCGCACCTTGCTCGCGGTATCTGCTCCGGTCACGGAAGATTCGCCTCGTACGGCATCGTGCTCGGCGCCGACGGAGCCTCGCGAATCATCGGGTGCGCAGCGTTGTGGGCGGCAGGAGTCACCAACACGGGCGCCTATGCGTTCACCGTTGCTTTGGCCCCCTTGGTGGGTGTCGGCATTGTGCTTGCGCGCGGCGACCTGAAGACCGAACAGGGTCCACCCGCAGCGTGGTCCGAAGTCACCCCGAATCTCGGCTGGCTCCTCCTTGGTTCCGTGTTCGCTTCCGGTCTCGTGAACGCTGGCCCGATCGCCGTTGACTTGTTCAAGGGCGACGCACCCAACACCAAAGTCACGCAGTTCAGCTACGGGGTCCTGCTCGGGCGGGTGCCGCTGTTTCTCTTCCAGGCTGTGCAGGCAGCGCTGCTGCCGCGCCTGGCTCGGCTCGCGGTCCGCAATGAGATCGCAGAGTTCAAACTTGGATTCAAAAAGCTCATGATTGTGGTGCTCGGTGTCGGTGTCCTTGGCGTCAGCGGGTCTGCGCTGCTCGGCCCGCCGGTGCTCAAGAAGGTGTACGACGCCGACCTCAGTCACCGCACGATCACGATGCTCGTGTTCGGCACCGCGGTGTACATGGTTGCCCTCACGATTGCCCAAGCAGTGATAGCGCTGCACGGACACGCGCTCGTATCGCTCGGCTGGGGCGTCGGAATGTTGACCTTCGTGCTCGTCACCTGGCGCGGATCGCACGACCTCTACCTGCGGGTCGAGATGGGCCTCGTCGCATCGTCGTTGGCATCGACGGTCGTGTTCGCTTTGGCCTTGCGACGACGTCTCAGAGTGGGCCTGGTCCCGAGCGCCGGTTCGATGATGGACGCCGCAACTGATATGCCGTTCGAGACCTGATCGGCGTACCAAACAGCCTGAGGTTTCAGATCAGTTGGCCTATCAGTTGGCGAGGCCAGCCTTGCGCGATTCGTACGCGAGATCGTGCGCGACCATCATGCTGACGAGTTGGGCGAAGCCGACCTCGGGAACCCAACCCAGCTTGGTGCGCGCCTTCGACGAATCGCCGATGAGAAGATCGACCTCGGCCGGGCGGAAGAACTTGGGGTCTTGTCGAATCCGAGAGCGCCAGTCGTCGATGCCGACCTCTGCAAAGGCACGCTGCACCAGATCTTCGATGCTGTTCGTGCTACCCGTGGAGATGACGAAATCATCGGGCTCGGGTTGCTGCAACATCAGCCACATTGCCTTCACGTAGTCGCCGGCGAAGCCCCAGTCACGCTTGCTATCCAGATTGCCGAGCACGATTTCATCCTGGAGCCCCAACTTGATCCGGGCGACAGCATTTGTGACCTTACGGGTGACGAACTCGAGGCCCCGGCGTGGTCCCTCGTGATTGAACAGGATGCCACTGCATGCGTACATGCCGTAGCTCTCGCGATAGTTCACCGTGATGTCGTGACCGAACACCTTTGCGCAGCCGTAGGGCGAGCGGGGATGAAACGGCGTGCGCTCGGTCTGGGGCGTCTCGCGTACCTTGCCGAACATCTCCGACGACGACGCTTGATAAAAGCGAATGGGATTGTTCTCGTTGCCGCCAACCATGCGAATCGCTTCGAGCATGCGCAACACGCCGAGCCCGGTGATGTTGGCGGTGAGTTCTGCTTGATTGAAGCTCATCGCGACGAACGAGATCGCCCCAAGGTTGTAGACCTCGTCAGGTTGCGCATGGGTCATCGCCTTGACAAGCGAAGGCAGGTCGGCGAGGTCACCCGGCACAATTTGGACGAACGGCAGTTCATCACGGAGGTACTCGGCCTTGGGATTGTTCTGCCCAGTCACCATGCCAAAAACCTCGTACCCCTTGGCATGCAAGAACTCAGCGAGGTGGCGGCCGTCTTGGCCTGTGATTCCGGTAATGAAGGCGCGGGGCATGGTGAGATCCTGAATGCGACAGAGGGACCGGCAGCGGCGTGACGGTCTCGCAAGTCTAGGCCGTCTCGCGGTTCACCCGACGGCATCTTGGCCAGCACAACTAGGCTGGGGGCGGTGTCGACGGAACCAGTGCCCACAGCGTCCTTCGGACACCTCACCGTTGCGATCGACATTGCACCGCTGTTGAGCCCGCTCACCGGAGTCGGTGCAGCAGTACAGCAGATCACCGCAGCACTTTGGCGCGATGACACCCTCGAACTGAAGCCATATATCTGTAGTTTCCGCGGCAAATTGCCGCCGGATACGACTCGATTGCCGTTACCGGCCGCCGTCGCACAACGATTGTGGGCTCACACCACATTTCCGCGATTGGACCGCTGGCTCAGGCCGGCGCAAGTCGTCCACGGCACGAACTACATAGTGCCACCCAGTCGATTACCACGGGTCGTCACGGTGTACGACTGCTGGTTCCTCCGCAATCCCCAACAGGCCAACCGCGACGTCACCCGAGCAGGCAACGTGCTGCGCCGAGCAGTGGCGACGGGCGCGGTGGTGCACGCAAGTTCACAGGCCACCGCCGACGCCGTACGCGAACTGCTCCGGACCGAGCGAGTGGAAGTGATCGCGCTCGCGCCACTCCCGTTGCCGGACCTCGGTCGCGAACCAGTCCCACCTGTCGCCGAGTTGGTTGGCGTCCCATTCGTGCTCGCTGTTGGAACGCTTGAACGCCGCAAGAACCTCCCCCGCCTCGTCGCCGCGTTCGGGCAGGTCGCCCAAGCAGATCCCGAGGTACGGCTCGTCCTCGCCGGGGCCGATGGTGACGATCGAGAAGCCATCAACACAGCGATCGACAACCTGCATCCGAAGGCCCGCGAGCGAGTGCTGTTCACGGGCCGTATCGATGCTGAGGCAAAGCAGTGGCTGCTCCGGCAAGCCCAAGTGCTCGCCTACCCATCGCTCGACGAAGGCTTTGGTTTCCCACTTCTCGAGGCGATGGGACACCACCTACCAGTCGTTGCGTCGACGGCCGGTTCGATTCCCGAAGTTGCCGGCAACGCCGCACTTCTCGTTCCACCACATGATGTCTCTGGACTCGCCGAGGCATTGCACAGGACTCTCACGGACGCCGCGTTGCGCGATCGTCTCATCGAGGCAGGCAACGAACGTCTGCATCAATACTCATGGACCGATACAGCGTCTCGACTAGCGGGGCTCTACCGTCGGCTGGCCACGGAGGCAATCTGATGATCACGGTGCTTGCAGGCGGGGTTGGTGCTGCGCGCTTTCTGCGCGGTTTGACCCAGGTGGTGCCGGCCACCGACATCACCGCAATCGTGAACACGGCTGACGACACGGTGATGCACGGGCTGTTCATCTGTCCCGACCTCGACACCGTGACCTACACCCTTGCCGGCGCCATTGACCCCGAGCGCGGCTGGGGTCTTCGCGACGAGAGTTGGCGCGCGATGCAAGCACTTGGCCGCTTTGTCTCGGTGCGCCCGCCGACATCGCACGCCGCCCCAACTTGGTTCAACCTGGGCGACCAAGATCTTGCGACTCACTTCTACCGAACCGCTCGCTTGGCCGAAGGCGCGTCGCTCACCGAAGTGACCGGCGAGATCACACACGCCTTTGGGTTACACGTCCGGCTGCTCCCCATGTCCGACCAGCGCGTAGAGACCCGCGTGACCGTGGTTGGCGAGGGCGAGATCAGCTTTCAGGAATACTTCGTGCAGCGGCGCCACGACGTTGCGGTCAGTTCCGTGCGATTCGTGGGGGCCGAGGAAGCCGCACTCACCGGCGCTGCTGCTCGTGCGCTGATGGGAGCAGACGCGATCGTCATTGCACCCTCGAATCCGATTGTCTCCATCGGCCCACTGCGGGCCCTCCACGGTGTAGACATCGCGCTTTGTGCGCGTCGCGAGTCGGTCGTCGCCATTTCACCGATCGTTGGCGGTGCTGCGCTCAAGGGTCCCGCAGACCGGATGCTGGCAGAGCTAGGACACGAGTCTTCAGTGGTCGGCGTCGCCCGCCTCTACGCGCCGATAGCTGCATCGTTGGTGATCGATCCGGTCGATGAGCATCTGGTGGATCAGGTCGAGGCTGCCGGCATGCGCGCTGTCGTGGTGCCATCAGTGATGAGTACACCGGAAATTTCTGCAGCGTTGTCGCGAGCTGTGCTGAACGCGGCCGGAGTCACGCACTGAGCCGTGCTCGGTGTGTCCGGGCTAGGTCTGGCCGCCATGATCCCAATACGAGAGTGTCGCTTCTACCCCGCTCGTGAGGTCGGTCCACGGTGACCACTGCAGATGTATGCGCGCTCGCGTGGGTGACACCGCAACGCGAGTGAGGTCTCCGTGCCTGCGTGTGTCGTGGATGACTTCGGCACTTGGGCTCACCATTGCAGCGAGATCTCGAATCGATGTCTGCACGCCCGTGCCAATATTGACGACCAGGCCGCTGCCGCGTTGGCCCGCGCGCAACAACGCGTCGACGGCGTCGTCAACAAACAGAAGGTCACGGGTCTGTCGACCGTCACCGTGAATGGTCAGGGGCTGGCCTTTGAGGTGCGCGGCGATGAACGCCGCGACGACGCCATCTGATGGCCGCTGGCGGGGGCCGTACACCGAGGCCATCGCGAGCGCGGTGTATTCGATCGCATGCTCGTCGCGGTAGACGACAAGCAATTCAGTGATTGCTCGTGCGAGCACGCCAGCAACCCCGGCCGGTTCGAACGCACGGCTCTCCTTGACCGGCAACTCACGGGTCGGCACCTCGCCGTAGAGATACCCGGCGGGGAGCGCGACGACGACCTTGCCCACGCCATGGTGACGCGC